>NZ_JBSFNN010000069.1:0-36900 GCF_053587115.1 Streptomyces sp. NPDC003697 | reverse complement strand
GACAAGGTTCCGTGCGTCGTCAGCGCTCGGCCGGTGCCTTCTTCTTGCGGACGATGCTCAGGGCAGTGGCGCCCAGCACCAGCAGGCTGAAGTTCGTGCGGCCCCGGTCGGGGCCGCCCTTCCTGCACGCCCGCCCGCCGTGCGGGCCGCTCCCCCGGTTACTTCTTCTTCGCGCCGCGCTTCTCGCGCACCCGCACCGAGATGTGGATCGGCGTGCCTTCAAAACCGAACTCCTCGCGCAGCCTGCGCTCGATGAAGCGCCGGTAGCCCGCCTCGATGAAGCCGGACGCGAACAGCACGAACCGCGGCGGCTTGGTGCCGGCCTGCGTGCCGAACAGGATGCGCGGCTGCTTGCCGCCCCGGATCGGGTGCGGGTGGGCGGCGACCAGCTCGCCGAGGAAGGCGTTGAGCCGCCCGGTCGGCACCCGGGTCTCCCAGCCGGCCAGCGCGGTCTCGATCGCCGGGACCAGCTTCTCCATGTGCCGCCCGGTCCGCGCCGAGACGTTCACCCGGGGCGCCCAGGCCACCTGGCCCAGCTCGGTCTCGACCTCCCGCTCCAGGTAGTAGCGGCGCTCCTCGTCCAGGGTGTCCCACTTGTTGTAGGCGATGACGAGGGCACGGCCCGCGTCGACGGCCATGGTGACGATCCGCTGGTCCTGCACCGAGATGGACTCGGAGGCGTCGATGAGGACGACGGCCACCTCGGCCTTCTCCACGGCGGCGGCGGTGCGCAGCGAGGCGTAGTAGTCGGCGCCCTGCTGGAGGTGGACGCGCTTGCGGATACCGGCGGTGTCGACGAACTTCCAGGTCGTGCCGCCCAGTTCGATCAGCTCGTCGACCGGGTCGCGGGTGGTCCCCGCGAGTTCGTTGACGACGACGCGCTCCTCGCCCGCCACCTTGTTCAGCAGCGAGGACTTGCCGACGTTGGGGCGGCCGATCAGGGCGATGCGGCGCGGTCCGCCGACGGCGGTGCCGAAGGTCTGCGCCGGGGCGTCGGGCAGCGCCTCCAGGACGCGGTCCAGCATGTCGCCGGTGCCGCGGCCGTGCAGTGCGGAGACGGGGTGCGGTTCCCCCAGGCCGAGCGACCACAGGTAGGCGGCGTCGGCCTCGCCGCTCGGGCCGTCGACCTTGTTGGCGGCCAGCACGACCGGCTTGCCGGCCTTGCGCAGCAGGCGCACGACGGCCTCGTCGGTGTCCGTGGCACCGACCTTGGCGTCGACGACGAAGACGACGGCGTCGGCGGCCTCGATGGCGTACTCGGCCTGCGCGGCCACGGAGGCGTCGATGCCGAGGACGTCCTGCTCCCAGCCGCCGGTGTCGACGACCTTGAACCGGCGGCCGGCCCACTCCGCCTCGTAGGTGACACGGTCCCGGGTGACGCCGGGCTTGTCCTCGACGACTGCCTCGCGGCGGCCGATGATGCGGTTCACCAGGGTCGACTTGCCGACATTGGGGCGGCCGACGACCGCGAGCACGGGCAGTGGGCCGTGTCCGGCCGCCTCGATGGCGCCCTCCACGTCCTCGATGTCGAAGCCCTCGTCCGCGGCGAGCTGCATGAACTCCGCGTACTCGGCGTCGCCGAGTGCCCCGTGCTCGTACTCGTGCTCCGCCGAGCCGTCGGGCTGGATGTCGTCGTTCATGAAGTCCGTACCTCGTCGTTCATCGTGGTGATCGGTGGTGCACCCCTGCGGGTGACCCACTACTCGAGTGTCCCCCGGCGCCCGGTGAGGCGCCTGGCGTTTTCCAGGTGGCGGGTGAGCTGTTTCTGGATGCGCTCGGTCGCCTCGTCCAGCGCCCGGCGGGTACGCCGCACCGCCGTGCCGGTGCTCTCCACCGCCGGGAAGGGCTCGCCGAAGACGACGTCCACGCGGGAGCGCAGCGGCGGCAGCGCCTTTATCAACCGCCCGCGCCGGTCAGAGCTTCCCAGCACGGCCACCGGGACGATCGGGGCGCCGCTGCGCACCGCGAAGTACGCGAGCCCGGCCCGCAGGGAGGCGAAGTCGCCGTCGCCGCGCCTGCCCTCCGGGAAGATCCCGAGGACGCCGCCGTTGTCCAGGACGCCGAGCGCCGTGGTGATGGCGGTGCGGTCGGCGGTGTGCC
This sequence comes from Streptomyces sp. NPDC003697, assembly GCF_053587115.1. Classification (NCBI taxonomy): domain Bacteria; kingdom Bacillati; phylum Actinomycetota; class Actinomycetes; order Kitasatosporales; family Streptomycetaceae; genus Streptomyces; species Streptomyces sp. NPDC003697. The sequence continues at coordinate 34,800 of NZ_JBSFNN010000069.1, read as the reverse complement.
GGTCCACCTTGAGCTGGCCGATGCCGGTCAGGAAGGGATCGAGCGGGCCGACGAACGCCTCTTTCTTGATCAGGAAGTGCACCGGCCTGGGGGCCACGCCCATCACCATCGGGCCGTCGATGTTGTGGGAGTGGTTGACGGCGACGATCACCGGGCCGGTGGCGGGCATCTTCCAGGCGCCGAGGACGCGGGGACGCCACAGCCCGTACATCAGCCCGACGCCGATCCGCCGGCCGACGTCGGCGCCGCGCTCCGACGGAAGGCTCACCGCGCGGCCCGCTTCTCCTCGACGAGGGTGACGACGCACTCGATCACCTGCGTGAGCGTGAGCTCGGTGGTGTCCACCTCGACGGCGTCGTCCGCCTTCGCCAGCGGCGAGGTCCGGCGGCTGGAGTCGGCGGCGTCCCGCCTGATCAGGGCCTCGCGGGTGGCGTGGACGTCGGCGCCCTTGAGCTCCCCGCTGCGGCGGGCGGCGCGCGCCTCCGCGGAGGCCGTGAGGAAGATCTTCAGGTCGGCGCCGGGCAGCACGGTGGTGCCGATGTCACGGCCCTCGACGACTATCCCGGACGGGGCGGAGGCGGCCAGCGATCGCTGCAGCTCGGTGATCCGGGCGCGCACCTCCGGGACGGCGCTGACGGCGCTGACCTTGGAGGTGACCTCCTGGGTGCGGATCGATCCGGAGACGTCCACACCGTCGACGGCGATGGTCGGGTGGGCCGGGTCGGTGCCGGACACGATCTCGGGCTTGCCGGCCACCGCGGCGATCGCGGTGGGGTCCTCGATGTCGATCCCGTTGGTCACCATCCACCAGGTGATCGCCCGGTACTGGGCGCCGGTGTCCAGGTAGCTCAGGCCGAGCTGCGCGGCGACGGCCTTCGACGTGCTCGACTTGCCCGTGCCGGAGGGGCCGTCGATGGCGACAATCACGGGCTGGGCGGTCCGGGCGGCGCCGTTTTCCACAGCGGGGCACCTTCCTGGTGAAGGGTGGTGGGCAGGTCGAGGGGACGCGAGGGCGCCCCGCACAAGGTTACTGGCTCCAGCGTCCCCCTCTTACGGGCGGACGGAAGGCGAGGCGGCCCGGCCGCGGCGGGGCGGGCCGCGGCCGGGCCGGCTACTGCCGGATGGCCCAGCCCCGCTCCCGCAGGGACGCCGCCAGGACCGGCGCCGCCTTGGGCTCCACCGTCAGCTGCACCAGACCGGCCTGGTGCCCCGTGGCGTGCTCGATGCGCACGTCCTCGATGTTGACCCCGGCCATCCCCGCGTCCGCGAAGATGCGCGCCAGCTGTCCGGGCTGGTCGTCGATGAGGACCGCCACGATCTCGTACTCCCGCGGCGCGGACCCGTGCTTGCCGGGGACGCGGACCTGGCCGGCGTTGCCGCGGCGCAGCACGTCCTCGATGCCTGCGGCACCCACCTCGCGTTTGGCCTCGTCGGAGGACTGCAGGGCGCGCAGCGCGCGGACCGTCTCCTCCAGGTCGGCGGACACGTCGGCGAGGAGGTCGGCGACCGGCCCCGGGTTCGCGGACAGGATGTCGATCCACATCCGCGGGTCGGAGGCGGCGATCCGCGTCACGTCCCGGATGCCCTGGCCGCACAGCCGCACGGCCGCCTCCTCGGCGTGCTCCAGGCGCGCGGCGACCAGGCTGGAGACCAGGTGGGGCATGTGGGAGACGAGGGCGACGGCGCGGTCGTGGGCGTCCGCGTCCATCACCACGGGCACCGCGCGGCAGTGCGAGACCAGTTCGAGGGCGAGGTTGAGGACCTCGGTGTCGGTGTCCCGGGTCGGGGTCAGCACCCAGGGGCGCCCCTCGAACAGGTCGGCGGTCGCGGCCAGCGGGCCGGACTTCTCCCGGCCCGACATCGGGTGCGTGCCGAGGTAGCGCGACATGACGGCCGGGTCGACGCCGAGCGCCTCCAGGGCTCGGCGCGGGCCGCCCTTGACGCTGGCCACGTCCAGGTAGCCGTGTGCCAGGCCCCGGTGCATGGCGTCGGCGAGCACGGCAGCCACGTGCGCCGGCGGAGCCGCGACGATCGCGAGGTCGACGGGGCCCTGCGGCGCCTCGTCCGTGCCCGCGCCGAGTGCGGCCGCCGTGCGGGCCTGCTGCGGGTCGTGGTCGGCAAGGTGGACGGTGACACCGCGCCGGGCCAGGGCCAGCGCGGCGGAGGTGCCGATGAGCCCGGTGCCGATGACGAGTGCGGTCCTCACTGGGCGATGTCCTTGCGCAGGGCGGCCGCGGCGCCGAGGTAGACGTGGACGACGTCGGCGCGCGGCCGGTCGGTCTCGATGTGCGCGAGCACGCGGACGACCCGCGGCATCGCGCCCTCGACGTCAAGTTCCTGGGCGCAGATCAGCGGCACGTCGACGATGCCGAGCTTGCGGGCGGCGGCCGCCGGGAAGTCGCTGTGCAGGTCGGGCGTGGCCGTGAACCAGATGCTGATCAGGTCGTCGGCGGTCAGACCGTTCCGCTCCAGCAGGGCGGTGAGCAGGGACCCGACCTGCTCGTCCATGTGACCGGCCTCGTCACGCTCCAGTTGGACGGCCCCCCGGACCGCTCGTACCGCCACGGTGCTGCTCCTCGCTGACGTGCGTATCGGCTCGTGCCCAGCCTAGTGCCGCGGCAGGCGACGTCTGCCCGTCAAGGAGCGGCGTCCGGTGCGTGCTCCCGGCGTGCCGGCCGGACGCCCTCGTACGGGATGTACTCGGGCTTTCGGCCGGTGCGGCGAGAGGGCGTCGCGACGGGGCGAACGTCGCCTGCCGCGGCACTGGTCGGACCGGCACCGGCAGGTCGGCGGCGCCCGCCCGCCCAGACGGCCCCGATGCGCCCTGCGGGTACGACATGCAGCGCTACGGAGTGCCCCTTACGTGCTACTGCGTCCCGGCTTGCTTCATCCTGATCGTTTTCAGTGCGAGGATGCTGCCGCTCCGCTCGGAGCGACCCTCCCCCGGGATCTTCGGAGTGACGACATGACTCACAGCTCTTCGCGGCGCACGGTGCTGGCAACGGGTGCGGCGGCGCTCGTCGCGGCGGGATGCGGCAGCAACGACTCCGGCGCTCCCGCGGCGCCCTCGGCGCCCGCCGAATCGTCCGCGGCCGCCGCGCCCGCCGCGCCGGCCGCGCCGTCCACGCCCGCCCCGAAGTCCTCCGCGCCGTCGGGAGCGTCGTCCTCCGGGTCCACCAAGGCCGTCGGCGCCAGGGAGCTGACGAGGACGAGCGACATCCCGGTGGGCGGCGGCACGGTCTTCGCGGACGACAAGGTCGTGGTGACCCAGCCGGTCAAGGGCGAGTTCAGGGCCTTCTCGGCGGTCTGCCCCCACCAGGGCTGCGCGGTGAACGAGGTCGTCGACGGCGCCATCCACTGTCCCTGCCACGCGAGCCGCTTCCACGTCGCGGACGGCTCGGTGGTCCAGGGCCCGGCCACCGCCCCCCTGCCCGCCGAGCGGATCACGGTGGAGGGGAATTCGATCCGCCTGGGGTGAGCCGCCCGGGTACGCTCCCCGGCCTCCCGCACGTCCCGGAGGGCCCGTCCCCGGCCGGCAGGGCCCGTCCCCGGAGCCGGGACGGTCCCGGCCAGGGCCCGGCGGTCGGCCTAGAGGTCGACCTCGTTCATCAGCATGCCGACCTCGGTGTTCGACAGGCGGCGCAGCCAGCCGGACTTCTGGTCGCCGAGGGTGATGGGCCCGAAGGCGGTGCGGACCAGCTTGTCGACCGGGAAGCCGGCGGTGGCCAGCATGCGGCGGACGATGTGCTTGCGGCCCTCGTGGAGGGTGACCTCGACGAGGTAGTTCTTCCCGGTCTGCTCGACGACCCGGAAGTGGTCGGCGCGGGCGTAGCCGTCCTCGAGCTGGATGCCGTCCTTCAGCTGCTTGCCCAGGTCCCGGGGGATGGGGCCGACGATGTGCGCGAGGTAGGTCTTGCGCACGCCGTACTTGGGGTGGGTCAGCCGGTGCGCCAGTTCGCCGTGGTTGGTCAGCAGGATGACGCCCTCGGTCTCCGTGTCCAGCCGGCCGACGTGGAAGAGCCGCGTCTCGCGGTTGGTGACGTAGTCGCCGAGGCACTGGCGGCCCTCCGGGTCCTCCATGGTGGAGACGACACCGGCGGGCTTGTTCAGCGAGAAGAACTGGTACGACTGCGTGGCCACGGTCAGGCCGTCGACCTTGACCTCGTCCTTCTCCGGGTCGACCCGGCGGCCCTGCTCGAGGACGATCTCGCCGTTGACCTCGACGCGGGCCTGCTCGATCAGCTCCTCACAGGCGCGGCGGGAGCCGTAGCCCGCGCGTGCGAGCACCTTCTGCAGCCGCTCGCCCTCCTGCTCGGCGCCGGGGAAGGTCTTGGGCAGCTTGACGTCCTTGCGGCCCGCGTACCGCTCCCGGTTGCGCTCCTCGATCTGCGTCTCGTACTCGCGCGGGCGCGCCGGGGCGGTCCCGCCGCGTCCGCCGCGCTGCGGGGACTGCGCGGGCTGCTTGGGGCCGCCCTTCGCGCCGCCGCGGGCCGCGCCGCCCCGCCCGGCTTTCGGGCCGTCCTTCGTGGCGCCGGGGCCCACGTCGTAGCGGCGCTCCTCGGGGCGGGGCTTGCGGGGGCGGCCCTGCCCCTGCTTGTCGTCCCTGTCGTTGCCGGCACCGCGGTGATTGCCGCGCCCGCCGTGTCCGCCGTTCCTGCCGCTGCTTCGCATCAAAGTTCCGTCTGGTCGTCTGCGTCGTCGGTTCCCGGGGTGACCGGGATGCCCGGGCCGTCATCGGGTACGTCCGGGTCGAACGACGGTACGCCCTCCTGGGTCTCGGCCTCGATCGCCTCCGCCTCCGGGAGGAAGGGCGCGAGCTCCGGGAGCTCGTCCAGACCGCGCAGGCCCATCCGCTCCAGGAAGTAGTTCGTCGTCCTGTACAGGATCGCACCTGTTTCGGGTTCCGCGCCCGCCTCCTCGACCAGACCGCGCTGGAGCAGGGTACGCATCACGCCGTCGCAGTTGACTCCGCGTACGGCCGAGACGCGGCTGCGGCTGACGGGCTGGCGGTAGGCGACGACCGCCAGCGTCTCCAGCGCGGCCTGGGTGAGCCGGGCCTGCTGCCCGTCGAGGACGAAACCCTCGACGGCGGCCGCGTACTCGGGGCGGGTGTAGAAGCGCCAGCCGCCGGCGACCAGCCGCAGCTCGAAGCCGCGCCCCTGGACCGTGTACTCGTCGGCCAGCTCGCGCAGCGCGTCCGCGATCCGCCCGCGGGGCCGCTGCAGCACCTTCGCCAGGTGCTCCTCGGTCGCGGGCTCGTCCACGACCATGAGGACCGCCTCCAGGGCGGGCTTGAGGTTGAGGTCCGCGACCGCGCGTCCTTCCTCCGGTACGCCGGTGGTCTCCTCGCTCACTGCTTCGTCTCCTTGGTCGTGCCGGGCTGTTCGGGCGGCCGGTCGAACTCGTCCGTCACCGTCGGCGCCGAGTCCCCGTCCCCGCCGGTCCAGCGCACGAGCAGCTCACCGAGCGCGGTCTCCTGCTCCAGCGCCACGGCCTTCTCCCGGTACAGCTCCAGCAGGGCCAGGAAGCGGGCGACGACGGTGAGCGTGTCGTCGGTGTCCTCGGTCAGGGCGCGGAAACTGGCCTCGCCCAGCTCCCGCAGCCGCGCGACGACGACCCCGGCCTGTTCCTGCACACTCACCAGGGGGGCGTGGATGTGGTCGACGTACACCTGCGGCTTGGGCCTGGGCTGCATGGCCTTGACGGCGAGCCGGGCGAAGCCTTCCGCGCCGATGCTGATGACCACCTCGGGCAGCAGCTCGGCGTGGTGCGGTTCCAGGCCGACGGTGCGGGGGTGGCGCCGGGCCTCCCGGTCGAGGCGGTGGCTGAGGATGTCGGCGACCTGCTTGTAGGCGCGGTACTGCAGCAGGCGGGCGAACAGCAGGTCGCGCGCCTCCAGCAGCGCCAGGTCCGCCTCGTCCTCGATCTCGGCGGCGGGCAGCAGCCGGGCCGCCTTGAGGTCGAGCAGGGTCGCCGCCACGACCAGGAACTCGGTCGTCTCGTCCAGGTCCCAGTCCGGCCCCATGGCCCGGATGTGCGCCATGAACTCGTCGGTGACCTTGGACAGGGCGACCTCGGTGACGTCCATCCGGTGCTTGGAGATCAGCTGGAGCAGCAGGTCGAAGGGTCCCTCGAAGTTCGACAGGCGCACCCGGAAGACGCCGTCGCCGCCGTCGCCCTCTTCGGGCGCGGTCGCGCGGGCCGGCCCGGACTCGGGCGCGACGGCTCCCTCGGCGGCGCCGCGCCCCTCGGCGGCCGACGGGTCGTGGCCCGGCCCACCGGTCCGGCGGGCGCCCGCTCCGCCGGGCGACGGAGGTGTCCCCTGCTCCCGGGGGGGTTCCCGGCGGGACGCGGTCGAGGGCGGAGCAGCAGCCGGACGCCCGGGCGAGGGCGGAGGCGGCGTCCCACCGGCGGTCGCCGGTGCCTTCCGCTCGGTGTCCGGCGCGTCCCCCTCGGTCTCCGGCGCCCGCCGGCCGGCCACCGGCCGGCCGCTGCCCGTCGGGGGTGTGGCGGAGGGCGCCGCCGCAGGAGGCATGGTGTGCGCCTCCGGCTCGACCCGCGGAGCGTTCGCGCCCGGTCCCCGCCCCAGCGCGCGCCGCCGGCCGGCGGGGGCGCCCGGGGCGGGGGTGGGAGCGTCGTTCGAGGTCATGGCCTCCGCAGACTACCGCTACCGCCCGCGCAGCCGTCGTACGAGGATGCTGGCGTCCCCCCGGGTCTCCAGGTCCGCGAGCACGACCGCGACCGCCTCGCGGACGATCCGCCCGCGGTCGACGGCCAGCCCGTGCTCGCCGCGGAGCACCAGGCGCGCGTGTTCGAGGTCCATGAGCTCCTCGGCGGAGACGTAGACCGTGATCTTCTCGTCGTGCCGCTCCCGGCCGCTGGGCCGACGCGCCGCGGTTCGTCCGCGTTTGCGGGGCTGGGCGGCGGCAGCGGCGTCCGGCGCTGCCTGGCGGCGGCCGGAGCGCTCGCCGGCCGCGCCCCGGCTGCGGGACTCCCCCGCGTCGGCGGCTTCGGCACCGGCGGCGGCGTGCTCGGCGCCCTCGCCGTCGCCGGCCCGGACCGGCACCGCCTGCGGCGCATCGTCCGCCGGGGCGGCGGGGTCGCTCTCCCCCGCCGGAGCGGGGACCCGGGCCTCGCCGCCCGTCTGGCGCCGGGGAGTGGAGGGTTGGAGCGCCGTGCCCCCCGTCGTGCGGAACAGTTCGTCGGCCCCGGGGAGGCTCACTCGGCGTGACACCGGGCGAGCACCTCCCTGGCGAGCTGGCGGTAGGCGGCGGCACCGACGGAGTTGGAGGCGTACGTGGTGATCGGCTCACCGGCGACGGTGGTCTCCGGGAAGCGGACCGTGCGCCCGATGACCGTGTGGTAGACGTGGTCGTCGAAGGCCTCGACGACCCGCGCGAGCACCTCACGGCTGTGCACGGTGCGCGAGTCGTACATCGTGGCGAGGATGCCGTCGAGCTCCAGGTCCGGGTTGAGCCGCTCCTGCACCTTCTCGATGGTCTCGGTCAGCAGGGCGACACCGCGCAGCGCGAAGAACTCGCACTCCAGCGGCACGATCACCTTGTGCGCGGCCGTCAGCGCGTTGACGGTCAGCAGCCCGAGCGAGGGCTGGCAGTCGATGACGACGTAGTCGTAGTCGGGCAGCAGCGGCTTCAGGGCGCGCGCCAGCGTCGACTCGCGCGCGACCTCGCTGACGAGCTGGACCTCGGCCGCCGACAGGTCGATGTTGCTGGGCAGCAGGTCCATGTTCGGGACCGCGGTCTTCAGCAGCACCTCGTCCGCGGACATGCCCCGCTCCATGAGCAGGTTGTAGACGGTGAGGTCGAGTTCCATCGGGTTGACGCCGAGTCCCACCGACAGCGCGCCCTGCGGGTCGAAGTCCACGAGCAGCACCCGGCGGCCGTACTCCGCGAGCGCTGCGCCCAGGTTGATGGTCGACGTGGTCTTGCCCACGCCGCCCTTCTGGTTGCACATCGCGATGATCTTCGCGGGGCCGTGGTCGGTCAGCGGGCCCGGGATCGGGAAGTACGGCAGCGGGCGGCCGGTCGGGCCGACGCGCTCACGGCGCTGGCGGGCCGCGTCGGGCGCGAGCGTGGCCGCGTACTCGGGGTCGGGTTCGTACTCGGCGTCGGGGTCGTAGAAGTGCCCGTCGGGCAGTTCGTCGTAGTCGGCGAAGTGGTTGCGGGGCGCGCCACTTCCGTCGCCGGCCATGGCGTTCACGTGTTGGCCATCCATGCTCTGGTGTGCTGACGGAGTCATTCCTGGCTTCTGGTGACTCTGGTGGGCTGCGAAGGTGCGCACCGCGACGGAGCCGACAGCCTCGAGCCCTGTGGGGCCCTGGCCCCGCGCAGGCATTCCTGGTTGACCACCCCCGGGAGAAAATGTCGACTCATTCACAAGTCGTCTTACCTCCTTGGTGACCAGGAAACTTCTAGACAGGTCAGCGTGGCACCATGCCGACGGTTGGCGACTCTATGGCGTGTCGGCGGTCCGCAGCAACACAATCCGCCGGACCCGGCCCGATGTGTCGGCCATGAAACAACTCCCTGTCAAGGGCGTACGACCGTCGCACGGCAGGCTTCACCGGGGCGTGAATCGGTCGAAGCGTTATGTTCGAGGCGAGTTGACCGAGTGCGGCGAAGTGACCATACACACATCCGGCCGGACCTTGTCGGGCAAGGTCCGGCCGGATACGTGAGGTTGACGAGACGTGTTGACGAATCGCCTTTTGCCGCCGCGGGACTTGGCGGGAGGGGCCGGCGGGCCGCTCAGCCGAGCAGGGAGTCCAGCTCCACGTGCTCCAGGCCGTGCGCCTCGGCGACCTCCTTGTAGACGACCTTGCCGTCATGGGTGTTGAGACCCTTGGCCAGCGCGGCGTCACGGCGCAGCGCGTCCACCCAGCCGCGGTTGGCGACCTCGACGATGTACGGCAGCGTGGCGTTGGTCAGCGCGTAGGTCGAGGTGTTGGGCACCGCGCCCGGCATGTTGGCGACGCAGTAGAACACCGACTCGTGGACCCTGAAGGTCGGCTCGGCGTGCGTGGTCGGGTGGGAGTCCTCGAAGCAGCCGCCCTGGTCGATGGCGATGTCGACAAGGACACTTCCGGACTTCATCCGGGAGACCAGCTCGTTGGTGACCAGCTTCGGGGCCTTGGCGCCCGGGATGAGGACGGCACCGACGACGAGGTCGGCGTCGAGGCAGGCCTTCTCCAGCTCGAAGGCGTTGGAGACGACGGTCTGGATCCTCGTACCGAAGATCTTGTCGGCCTCCCTGAGCTTGTTGATGTCCTTGTCGAGCAGGGTCACGTGGAAGCCCAGGCCGATGGCGATCTGCGCGGCGTTCCAGCCGGAGACGCCGCCGCCGATGATGACGGCCTTGCCGGCCGGCACACCCGGGACACCGCCGGGCAGCACACCACGGCCGCCGTTCGCGGCCAGCAGGTGGTAGGCGCCGACGTGCGGGGCCAGCCGGCCGGCGACCTCGGACATCGGGGCCAGCAGCGGCAGCGCGCGGTTCGCCAGCTCGACGGTCTCGTAGGCGATCGCCGTGGTGCCGGACTCCAGCAGGGCGTCCGTGCACTCCCTGGAGGCGGCCAGGTGCAGGTAGGTGAAGAGGATCTGGTCCTTGCGGAGGAAGTGGTACTCCTCGGCGACGGGCTCCTTGACCTTCAGCAGCAGGTCGGCGGACGCCCAGACCTCGTCGGCGGTCTCCAGGATCCGGGCACCGGCCGCCACGTACTCCTCGTCCGGGATCGAGGAGCCGACACCGGCGTTCCGCTCGACGACGACCTGGTGGCCGTTGCGCACCAGCTCGTGCACGCCGGCGGGGGTGATGGCCACGCGGAACTCGTTGTTCTTGATCTCGCGGGGGATGCCGACCTTCACGTCGATCACGGTCCTTGACTCAGGGAATGTGGGGCAATGCAAGACGTACCCGGCACGCGGGGGCATACCAGGAGACACCGCAGGAGGATGAGCGGCAAGGCCAGTCTAATGAAGGTGTTCTCGCTGTCTAGCCTTCCATTGCATCAATCTTCACCGGATGCACTGCGGATTTCGCAGGCGTTCGATCTCTGTTCCGGTGCTGTGGCCTCCGCGCCGCCGTCGGCACGGCCGTCGATCCCCCCGATCTCCTCTCCCAGCATGCGCCCGGCCGCCCCACGGTGCAGGCTCGCGGCCGCCGGGTCGCCCAGGCGCTCCAGGGTGTCGGCGAGCCGCAGTTGCAGCGCCGCCTGCAGCCGGACGTCCCCGGCCCGGCGCGCGAACTCGACCGCCTCCTGGCAGGTGCGCAGCGACTCCGCGGGCCGTCCCGCGTACTCCTGCACCCGTGCCAGTTCGCTCAACGCCCGCGCGTGGCCGGCGACATCGCCGTTCTTTCGGTGGGCGGCGACCGCCGCGCGCCAGTTGCGCAGGGCCTCCCCGTAGCGGCCCGCGTAGGTGGCGGCGGTGGCGATACGGCCGTACAGCCGGGCGGCGTCGACGCGTTCGCCGCGGGCGAGGCGGTGGGCCAGGGCCCGTCCGAACCAGTCGGCCGCCCGGTCGTAGTCCCCCAGCTCCTGGTGGGCGCCCCCTACGGATTCCATCGCGCGGCCGGCCGCGTACGGGTCGTTCGCCTCCCGCCCGGCGTCCAGCGCGGCCCGGTAGCGGGCCAGTGCCGTGGCCGTCCGGCCGGACCTGGCGTCCAGGTCGGCGAGGTTCAGCAGGGCGGCGGCCTTCTCCCTCGGCAGGTTGCGGCGCTCGGCGACGTCCAGAACGAGTCCGTGGATGTCGTACAGGTCGCCGGCGGCGGCCCGGGTGCCGAAGTGGGCGGCCATCGCCCGGACGAGCTGCGACATCAGCCGCCGGGCCAGGGTGTCCAGCTCCCCGTCCGCGACCGCCAGCCGGGCGGCGGCGAGCAGCGCGGGGCGGCGTGCCCCGAGCCAGACCTCCGCGGCACGCGGGGTGGAGAAGCGCAGGGCGGCCGGCAGGACCTTCAGCCTCTCCCGGGTCCCGGGACTGTCGGTCTCGGTGATCGCGCGGCACGACTGCAGCAGGCGCACCGTGCGCTCCAGCATGCGGGCGCGGGCCAGCTGCAGCTCGGCGGGTCGGTCGTGGGCGCGGGCCAGGGACCGCAGCAGCGGGTGCAGGCAGCCCGGTACCTCGTACCGCGGCAGCGGCGAGGGCACGGAGCGCAGCAGGCCGGAGCCGGCGAACTCGTCGAGGAGGGCGCGGGCCCCGTCCACCGAGCATCCGGCGAGCGCGGAGGCGGTGTGCGGGTCCACGTCGCCGGCCGGGGCGAGGGCGAGCAGGCGGAGCGTCCGCGCGGCGGCGCCGGGCAGACCGGCGTGCACCAGTCGCAGGACCCGGGCGAGCGGAGTGCCGTCCTCGGGGTCGGCGTGCAGCTGCCTGGCGAGATCGGCGACGGCCGCCTGCGGGCGGGCGGCGAGCCAGCCGGCGGCCAGTACCAGCGCGGCGGGCTGGCCCTGCAGCGTCTCGACGAGGGCCTCGGCGGCACGGGGGTCGACGGTGACGCGCACGGGGTCGATGTGCCGGCACAGCAGCTCCACCGCGGACTTGGTGTCCAGCCCGCCCAGCGTGCAGGGACGGACGTCCGCGATGCCGGTGAGCGGGCCCTCGGCGACGGCGACCACCAGGCAGTCGGCGTTCTGCGGCAGCAGCGCGTCGACCTGTTCGGCGTCGGCCGCGTCGTCGAGCAGGAGCAGCGTCCGCCGACCGGCGAGGGCGGCGCGGAAGGCCTCGGCCAGGTCGTCCTCGGCGGCGCCGGGCGGGGCCGGCAGTTCCAGGGTGGTGAGCAGGCCGCGGGCCGCGCGCGCGACGGGCACGGGGGTGCCGTCGGGGTCGGTGAGGCGGGCCCGCAGCACCCCGTCGGGGTAACGCCCGGCCACCTGCCGCACCAACTGCTCGGCGAGCGCGGTGCGGCCGGATCCGGGCCTGCCGGCGATGAGGAGCACGCGCGCGCGGGGTGCCTTGCGACCGGCGAGGGTGTCGAGGCCGGCGCGCTCGATGTCGGCGCGCAGTTCCTTCAACTCCCTTGTACGGCCCAGGAACCGGCTCGGTGTCGTGGCGGGCGTCCGGTCCTCCCGGGACAGGTCCGCGCCACCTGCGTCCACCGCCTGATCCGTCACGGGCCACACTCCCGTCCCACCGCACGCGCCAGCCCGCCGGAACTCCGGTCCGGGCGTTGTCCAGAGCCTAGTTCACGCTCTGCGACCTTCCGTGTGGAGCACGGCGGACACGTCCCCTGATCGGATCAGGCGATCGTCGGACCGGTCGGCGCGGCGGTGATCACCGCACCCGCGGAGCGGTGATCACGGGCCGGCGGCGGGCGGTGCCTGTCAGGACTCGAAGGGGCGCGCGGGCCACGGCGCCTCGGCCGGGCGCAGGGCGTCCAGGCCCTCGCCCCGCTGGGCCGCGACCAGGGAGAGGACGCCCACGACGAGGCAGTTGTTGTGCAGTTCGCCCGCGAGCACGCCCCCCACCAGCTCGTCGACCTCGACCCGGGCGAGCTCCAGGTCCGTCTCCTCGTGCTCGGCCTCGAAGCGCTCGCCCTCGGCCTCCGACAGACCGCGGGCCAGGAAGATCCGCACGGCCTCGTCGCAGCCGCCGGGGCTGGTGTACACGTCGGCCAGCACCCGCCAGTCCTCGGCCTTGACGTGCGCCTCCTCGTACAGCTCGCGCTGGGCGGCGTGCAGCGGGTTCTCGCCCGGCACGTCGAGCAGGCCGGCCGGGATCTCCCACAGCTTCTGCCGCACGGGGTGGCGGTACTGGCGGATGACCAGCACCCGGCCGGCGTCGTCCAGGGCGAGGACGGCCACGGAGCCGGGGTGGACCTGGTAGTCGCGGCGGACCACGCTGCCGTCGGGCATCACCACGTCGTCGGTGCGGACCGACGTCTTGTTCCCCGTGAACGGGGTCTCCGTCGCCCGGATCTCCCACTCCTCGGCGGTGTCCTTGATCGTCATGCCCTGCCCTTCCACACGTACAGCGAAGCGGTTGCCTGCACCACCGGGGTGCCCATCCGGTGAGGATGTGCACCCCGGCAACCGTACAACCGGCGTGTCACCCTCGGACGCGGCCCGCCTCGGCCTGCCGCTGCACGGCCGCCCTCACCAGGCCGGCGAAGAGCGGGTGCGGGCGGGTCGGGCGCGAGCGCAGCTCGGGGTGGGCCTGCGTGGCGACCAGGTACGGGTGGACGTCGCGCGGGTACTCGACGTACTCGACGAGCTTGCCGTCCGGCGAGGTCCCGGAGAAGACGATGCCCGCCTTCTTCTCCAGCTCCGCGCGGTAGGCGTTGTTCACCTCGTAGCGGTGGCGGTGGCGCTCCTCGATGTACTCCTTGCCGTCGTACACCTCGCGCACGATCGACCCCTCGGCCAGCTTGGCCGGGTACATGCCCAGACGCATCGTCCCGCCCATATCGCCCTCACCGGCGACGATGTCGAGCTGCTCGGCCATGGTGGAGATGACCGGGTGCGCGGTGGCCGGGTCGAACTCGGTGGAGTTGGCGTCCGGGATGTCCGCGAGGTTGCGCGCGGCCTCGATCACGATGCACTGCAGGCCCAGGCAGAGGCCGAGCAGCGGGATCCGGTTCTCGCGGGCGTAGCGGATGGCGCCGACCTTGCCGAGGACGCCGCGGTCGCCGAACCCGCCGGGGATGCAGATGCCGTCGACGCCGGCGAGCTGCGCCTCGGCGTCGGCCGGGGTCTTGCAGTCGTCGGACGTGACCCACTTGATCTTCACACGGGCCCGGTTGGCGAAGCCGCCCGCGCGCAGCGCCTCGGTGACCGACAGATAGGCGTCGGGCAGGTCGATGTACTTGCCGACCAGGGCGAGGGTGACCTCGTGGTCGGGGTTGTGGACGCGGCCCAGCAGGTCGTCCCAGGTGGTCCAGTCGACGTCGCGGAACGGCAGATCGAGCTTGCGCACGACATAGGCGTCCAGGCCCTCGGAGTGCACGACCTTCGGGATGTCGTAGATCGAGCGCGCGTCGGGGCAGGCGACGACGGCGGCCTCGTCGACGTCGCACATCAGGGAGATCTTGCGCTTGATCGCGGCCGGCACCTCGCGGTCGCAGCGCAGCACGATCGCGTCCGGCTGGATACCGATGTTGCGCAGGGCCGCGACCGAGTGCTGGGTCGGCTTGGTCTTCAGCTCGCCGGACGGACCGATGTACGGCAGCAGCGAGATGTGCACCACGAAGACGTTGTCCCGGCCGACCTCGTGGCGGACCTGGCGGACGGTCTCCAGGAACGGCAGGGACTCGATGTCGCCGACGGTGCCGCCGACCTCGGTGATGACGACGTCCACCTCGTCGGTGGCCATACGGCGGATGCGGTGCTTGATCTCGTTGGTGATGTGCGGGATGACCTGGACGGTGTCGCCCAGGTACTCGCCGCGGCGCTCCTTGGCGATCACGGTCGAGTACACCTGGCCGGTGGTGACGTTGGCCGAGCCGTCGAGGTCCCGGTCGAGGAAGCGCTCGTAGTGGCCGATGTCCAGGTCGGTCTCGGCGCCGTCGTTGGTGACGAACACCTCACCGTGCTGGAACGGGTTCATCGTCCCGGGGTCGACGTTCAGGTACGGGTCGAGTTTCTGCATCACCACGCGCAGGCCGCGGGCCTTGAGCAGCATGCCGAGGCTCGACGCGGTCAGTCCCTTGCCGAGCGAGGAGGCGACACCCCCGGTGACGAAGATGTGCTTGGTCGTCGTGGCTTTGCTGTTTCGGAAAGCAGCGGGCGGCATGGCCAAGAGGGGGCTCCCGTGGTCGCGGTCTGGGTTGGCGGTGCGGCTGTCCGGCCCGGGTTTGCGGGTCCCGGGTTGTCTCCCGGGTCACATCCCGGGGGAGCCGTCGCTGCGGTTCGGGGGTTTCGAGCCCACCGGTCCACGGGCTACCAGCGTATCAGCGCCGGAGGCGGATGGCGTCCGGCCAGGTGGCGGCACCGGGCGGGGGGCGCATCCCCGCGCCGCGCGGGGCTGGTTGCGGGCACGCTCCGCGCACGCGTCACCACGGATGCGCCACCGTACCCACGCGTCTCACCCA
The DNA here is from genome assembly GCF_053587115.1 of Streptomyces sp. NPDC003697. Taxonomy (NCBI): domain Bacteria; kingdom Bacillati; phylum Actinomycetota; class Actinomycetes; order Kitasatosporales; family Streptomycetaceae; genus Streptomyces; species Streptomyces sp. NPDC003697. The sequence continues at coordinate 19,761 of NZ_JBSFNN010000069.1, read as the reverse complement.
TGGCCCACCCGTTCGGCTCACGCGCGTTGTCCGGAGCGGCACGCACATCATCTACGTGCGTCGTATCCTGCTCGGACACTCGCTGCCGAGCCCGGCCGGCAACACGGCACCACCCCCGCCCGTAAGACCCGGAACAACGTGAGCTCGTCAGATCGTTGAGCAACAGTTGCCGTTCCGCCGTTCTGCCCGACAAGCCGAGCGGCTGATCGGCCCACCGCCCAACGACACACCGCAACAAACCCCTGACCGCACTAGCGACCGCCCCCTCGCGGGGTGACGTGGCCGTTCGACTGGAGATGCACGTGGCCGGGCGCATCGAGGACTACGCACTCATCGGAGACATGCAGACCGCAGCGCTGGTCTGCCGCAACGGGACAGTCGACTGGCTGTGCCTGCCCCGCTTCGACTCGCACGCCATCTTCGCCGGTCTGCTCGGCAGCGAGGAACACGGCTTCTGGCGCCTCGGCCCGGCCCACGCGCCCGACGCGGAGCCGCCCGTCGCCACCCGCCGCGGCTACCGCGGCGACTCGCTGATCCTCGAGTCCGAGTGGGACACGCCGCGCGGCACGGTCCGCGTGACCGATTTCATGCCCCCGCGCGACGGCGCCCCGCAGCTGATCCGCATCGTCGAGGGCGTCTCGGGCCGGGTGCCGATGCGCTCGGCGCTGCGGATGCGCTTCTCCTACGGCCGGGTCGTGCCCTGGGTGCACAAGCACGAGGGGCGCACCGTCGCGGTCGCCGGACCCGACTCCGTGTGGTTCGACACCTCGGCGGAGACGTACGGCAAGTCACTGACCACGTACGCGGACTTCACGGTCGCCGCGGGTGACCGGATCGCGTTCACGATCTCCTGGCAGCCCTCGCACAAGGAGCCGCCGCCGCTGCCGGAGCCGGAGCAGTCGCTGGAGGCGACGGAGGTGTTCTGGCGCGAGTGGGTCGGGCACTGCACCTACCACGGCCCCTACCGCGAGGCCGTCGTCCGTTCCCTGATCACGCTGAAGGCGCTGACGTACGCCCCCACCGGCGGCATCGTCGCCGCCCCCACCACCTCCCTGCCCGAGGACATCGGCGGCGTCCGCAACTGGGACTACCGCTACACCTGGCTGCGCGACGCGGCGATCACCCTGTCGTCGCTGCTGCGCACCGGCTACCGCGAGGAGGCCCGCGCCTGGCGCGAGTGGCTGCTGCGGGCCGTCGCCGGCGACCCGGAGAACCTGCAGATCATGTACGGCATCGCCGGTGAGCGCGAGCTCGGCGAGGCGGAGCTGGAATGGCTGCCCGGCTACGAGGGCTCCGCGCCGGTCCGGGTCGGCAACGGCGCCGCGCACCAGCTCCAGCTGGACGTCTACGGCGAGGTCACCGAGGCCCTGCACCTGGGCCACATGACGGGGCTGGCCCGCAACGACTACGCCTCGCTGCTCCAGATCAAGCTCATCCGCTACCTGGAGAAGCACTGGCAGGAGCCGGACGAGGGCATCTGGGAGGTGCGCGGCCCGCGCCGCCACTTCGTGCACTCCAAGGTCATGGCGTGGGTCGCCGTCGACCGGACGATCAAGCTGCTGGAATCCGGCGACGCCGACGGCCCGCTCGAGCGCTGGCGCGAGCTGCGCGACGAGATCCACCGGGACGTGTGCGAGAAGGGCTACGACCCGGAGCGCAACACGTTCACGCAGTCCTACGGCTCGCAGGAGCTGGACGCCTCCTTGCTGATCATTCCGCAGGTGGGCTTCCTGCCGCCGGACGACAAGCGGGTCATCGGCACCATCGAGGCGATCCAGCGCGAGCTGTCCACGCCGGACGGCTTCATCCTGCGCTACCCGACGGACGGCGAGCACGCGGGCGTCGACGGCCTCCCCGGTGACGAGGGCGCCTTCCTGGCCTGCTCCTTCTGGATGGCCGACGATCTGGCGATGATCGGCCGCGTCGACGAGGCCCGGAAGCTGTTCGAGAAGCTGCTGTCCCTGCGCAACGACCTCGGCCTGCTGGCCGAGGAGTGGGACCCGCGGCTGCAGCGCCAGGTGGGCAACTTCCCCCAGGCCTTCAGCCACGTCCCCCTGATCGACACCGCCCTGCGGCTGACGGCGAGCGGCGCGTACGGAGGCTGACAACGGACGCCCGTGACCCCGCAGGCCGGCCGGGGGCCTGCGACGTGCGCGCCCGGCGGGGTCCGGGCGGGTGCGGCGTCCCGAGCTGTTTCCCGGGCGTCCGCCCAGGTAGCGTCCGCTGCATGGACAGCGCATTCGACCCCGAGGGCGCGGGGATCACGGTACGGCGCGCTCTGGAGCTGCCCGGCCTTCGCAGCGGCCTGCCCGAGGTCCTCGCCGGCGCCGACAGGCTGAACCGCACCGTCCGCTGGGTCCACGCCGGGGAGGTGCCCAACATCGCCTCCCTACTCAAGGGCGGCGAGCTGCTGTTGACCACCGGCTACGGCCTCGGCACCCGTCCCGCCGAGCAGCGGGCCTTCGTCCGCACCCTCGCCGACCGCGGCATCGCCGCCCTCGTCGTCGAGCTCGGCCCCCGTTTCGCGCGGCTGCCGGCCGCCCTCGTCGAGACGGCGCGCGGCGCCGGTCTCCCGCTCGTCCAGCTGCACCGCGAGGTGCCGTTCGTGACGGTCACCGAGGAGATCCACACCGAGATCGTCAACGGCCACTACGCGCTCCAGCAGCGGGCCGAGGAGGTCTACCGCCGCTGCACCGGCGCCCTGCTGGCCGGCGGCGGAGTGCCGCAGGTCCTCGGCATCCTGGCCGGCTTCGCGGGCAACCCCGTGTTCCTGGAGACCCCCGACGGCCGGCTGCTGTACGCGGCCGGTGCCGGGCCCGAGGGTGCGGACCCGCTGCAGGTCTGGGAGGGGCTGCGCGGCCGGTACAAGGGCGCCGACACCGGCGCCGGCGGCCCGCCGCCGTCCGGTTCCGTCCTCGTCGACGTGCCCGGCGGCGGGCCCGGGACCGGCTCGGTCCGTGCCCGGCTCGTGCTGCTGCCGGTCAGGGCGCCGCTGGCACCGGTGCACCGGATGGCAGCCGAGCGGGCGGCGGGCATCCTGGCCGTGGTGCTGATGCAGGCGCGACAGGAGGAGGAGCTGGCGGCGCGCGGCCGCGGCGACTTCCTCTCCGACCTCGCCGAGGGCCGTGTCGCCGCCGAGGACGCCCCGGCGCAGGCGCGCGTCCTCGGCTTCAAGCCGGGCGACGGGCCGCTGCTGCCCGTGGTCATGCGGCTCGGCGACGCGCCGGCCGCCGACGGCACCGCGCGAGTCGGCGCGGTCGGCGGCGGCTGGGCGGTCCTGGCGCGTGCGGTCGCCGAGGAGCTGACCTCGGTCGGTGTGCCGGTGCTGCTGGGCGTGCGGCCGGTCGAGGGCCGTGTTCCGCTGCTGCTCGGCCTGCGCGCGGAGTCGGAGCGGCCGGTGGTCGCGGACCGGGTCGCGGCGGCCCTGCGGGCCGGGGTGGCGCGGGCGGGCATGCAGCGGGCGGGCGCGCAGTCGCCGGTCGTGGTGGTGGGGGTGGCCGGCGGCTGGGCGGCCGCCTCGGCGGGCCTGCGGCACGCGGCCGAGACGGCCACGGCCGCGCAGGGCCTGCCGGACCGCCCCTGGTACGACGCCCGCCGCCTCGACATCGACCTGCTGCTGTGGCGGCTGCGGGACCACCCGGACCTGGCGGACTTCGTGGACCGCGCGATCGGCCCGCTGCGGGACCACGACCACCGCGCGAAGCCGCCGCTGCTGCCCACCCTGGAGACGTACCTGGCGCACGCGGGCCGGAAGGCGGAGACGGCCCGCGAGCTGCACCTGAACCGGCAGACGCTCTACAACCGCCTCGCGCGCATCGGAGAGCTGCTGGGCACCGACCTCGACGACCCGCAGACGGTGCTGGCGTTGAGCCTGGCCCTGCGGGCGCGCCGGCACGTGCGCTGAGAACACGTCCCGCCGCGGCCGCGGCCGCGGCACGCCGGGAGGACGGCCCGGGCTCGCGCCCGACCGGAGCGGGCCGCCGGCAGGCACCGGGCCTGTTGTGCGACCGTGCCCGTCGCACCGGGGCGGGTGCGCCTGGCGGCCGGGTGCGTGCCTCGGCGTGCCCTCCCGTCGCCCGGCAGGGGTCAGGAGGGCAGCCGCGGCCGGGTCAGTTCGTCGTAGACGCTGAGAACCTGGGCGACGGTCTCGTCCTCCGTCGGCCAGGTCGCCGCCTGCCGGGCGCCGCGCTGCCGGAGCTCCTCGCGCCGCCCCGGGTCGTCGAGCAGGCGCACGACGGCGGCGGCGAGGGCCTCGGCGTCCTGATGGGGCACCAGTTCCGCGGCGTCCCCGACGAGTTCGCGCACCCCGGCCGTCAGCGCCGCGACGAGCGGCACCCGCGCGTGCAGGGCCTCCTGCGCGAGGAGCGAGCGCGCCTCCTCGCTGTCCGGCAGCAGGGCCAGGTCGGCGGCGGCGAGCAGTTCCGCCACGTCGCGGCGCCGGCCGAGGAGCCGGACGGGCAGTTCCTCGTCCTCGATGCGGCGTTGCAGCACGGGCCGAAGCGGTCCCTCACCGGCGATCACGAGCAGGGGCGCGGGGTCCACGCGGCGCCAGACGCGGGCGGCGTCCAGCAGCACCTCGTGGCCGCGGAACGGGTCGAGGGAGCCGACGGCGATCAGCAGCGGCCTCGCCGTGGCGCCGAGCTCGGCCCGCACCTTCGCCCGCGGACGGTCGGGGTCCTCGCCCGCGGCGGCGGGCGGCGGCGGTGCCGCGACCGCGGCGAGCCGTGCGTCGCGCGCGCCCCTGCGGCGGGCCCGGTCCACCAGCTGCGAGGTGGTGCCGAGCACGACCGCGGCCGCCCTGACGACGCGCCGCTCCAGCAGGCGCAGGAGGTGCGCCCGGGGCCCTTCGGCGTACGCGCGGTTGTGCCAGGTGACGACGAGCGGGGTGCTCCGCCCGCTGAGGGCGAGCGCCGCCCGGAACGAGGCGTGCAGCCCGTGCGCGTGCACGAGGTCGGCGTCCGCGCAGGCGGTCCGCAGCGCGGCCACGGACACCGGGTCGGTGCTGCGCGGCACGGACACGTGCCGGGCGCCGGCGCCGGTGAAGTCGTAGGCGCGGTCGGCCTCGGCGGGGGCGCACACGGTGACCCGCACGCCCCGTGCGACGAGCCCGGCGGTCAGCGACCGCACGTGCGCGCTGCTGCCGGCGTTGCCGCCGCCCAGCACCTGCACGGTGCGCAGCGGTGACTGGCCGTGCGATGAGCGGCTGCTCGCGTGGCTCACGTGGCCGGGGCTCCTGGTTCGGCGTCGGGCGGTCACGACGAAACGTACAGAAGGAAGCCGGCTCAGGGGCGTGCCGCTCGATGCCTCCACGCGCTGGGTTCCGGCGTCAAGGATGCCAGCACGTACGGGTGTTCCGGGAACGCCGGGGGTGTCAGGGACGCCCGGAAACAGGGCAACGAGCCCGATTGAGTCACCCACACGGGTGAAAAGAACGGGCGGGGCGCTGGGCGAGGCGCCCTCTTCCTCACCGGCCGCGGGCCGGTTCGCTCAGCTTGTCCCCGTACACGGCCACCACCACCGCCACCGCGTGCGCCACCAGACCAAGGCGCCCGTTGCACACGACGGCGGCCGCGCCCAGGGCGTGAGCCCCCGCGCTAAGATCGCTGGAAGTGTCTCTGTCACGACCGGACACATCTACTCGCACGACATCTCCAAGAACAAGTACGGTCACCTTCAGTGTGGTTCTTGGGGCTACAAGGTGTCGTGGGCGAAGTACCGGTCCAGCGGCAATGGCTGCGACGGCGTCAGGTCGCGAGCGGAAAGGCGATTTTGCCGACTTCTGAGACCGGATGGAAATACTGGGAAACGTCATCATGACTGCCACGCACTCGCGCATCGGGCACCGCTCCTGCCTCATCGGATGTGCCCTGGTATCGGCTTTCGCCCTGGTCTCATGTACCTCCGATGAAAAGCCCCGGTCCAGTCACCCATCATCGACGGCGAGCGCGACAGCGCAATCGTCGCAGTCAGCAGAGAAGAGGCTCACTGCGGATGTTCAGTCAGCCCTGACAAGCACCGCCACCAAGCAGAGCGCCATGGTCGAGTCAGGGGTGGAGCGTGTCACTGACGGCGCTCACTCCGAGCCTCTGCTGAGCAAGGGTAAAAGCTACCGGCTATCCGTCGTATGTGCTGGCAGTGGAGATGTGGAGATCACATTCACGCCGAACAGCGTGTCGTCGAAGAAGATCGTTTCCTGCGATCAGTCCACGTTTCAGCAGCGGTTCATCGCTGAGAATCCACTGCGCATTGACGTCACCAAGAAGGGGGACTCGACGGGAGTGATCGGGTGGCGAATCGACAGGGTTTGACCCTTCGCTCGGGCGGTTGCCGACCGGCAGGTGACCAAATCCCGACACGGACAGGGCCGAAGAGCGCTGCGCGACTCGCTCGGCTCCTCGGCCCTGCACGGAAGGATTCCTAGCGCGGATCAACCCCACTCGGTCGAGTACGGCATCAACCGCTTCGACGCACCGGGCTGTGACTACCAGATGCGGCAACCTCGCGGTTCGCCACAAGGCTGCCGTCCTCGTCGCCGCGATCACCGATCGGCTTTGACCACCGCGCCTTCGCGGTCAGGCCTGCAGTCCCGCCTGATCCTTCTCCGCTACTGCGTAGCCGGGCACGGACGGCCACCGGACGGTCAGCACCACCGACTCTTCCTCCGCGAACCATGAATGGTCGACTCCGCGCCCCCACACGACGTAGTCGCCCTGCTGTTCCAGAAGAACGCTGCGGCTGGGGAGTTCAACGCGGAAGCGACCGCTGATAAGAACCAGGAGAGCTGTGCGTGCCTCGCCCTTCACCCACTGAGCTCGCTCATCGCCACGAGGGTGGACGCCCCATTTGATCTCCACGGCATCGCTGTGCCGCGGATCGCCAAGATCCTTGAAGTGCCCGAGAAGCCATCCCCGGTCCACTGCTGCATCCTTACCCGCGTTGCCCACGTACACGCTGTCATTCACGGGGCCGGATCCTAAGGGTTGTCCCGTAACGATCACGCAGGATGGAGTCGCAGTCGGTGATCGACCGGCTGCGGAGTCAGTCAAGGCCGGTTGCCCATGCCGTCAGCGTGGCGAAGTCGTCGATGGCAAGGCCGCATCGGGGGTCGACCCGATGCAGTAGGGCGGGACCGTCCGTGGAGCCTCCCCCACCGGCGCCGGCCACGTCGTCGTAGGCGCCGCAGGCACCGGCGGCCGGCACGGCGAGACCGGCGGCCGGCCGCACCCGGGCCGCCCCGGCCGCGGCCGCCACGGCCACCGCGGGACCGGCGCAGAGCCCGACGGTCCGCCCTGCGTGGTTGCGCCGCTCCCACCGGCCGCGGCCGCCGGGCGCCGCGGCCCGCAGGACGGCCGTCCCGGCACGGGTCAGGACGGCGGCGGAGGCGGCGGCGTGGTGGTGGTGGTGGTGGCACGAGTGATCATGGCGCCACCCTACGGACCCGCGGCCGCTACCTGTCCGCGCGGGCGGTGGCCAGCAGTTCCTCGGCGTGCGCGCGGGCCGTCTGCGAGTCCTCCTGGCCCGCCAGCATGCGCGACAGCTCCCGGATGCGGTCCTCGCCCTCGAGCACCTTCACCCCGGACCTGGTCACCGACCCGTCGTTGGTCTTCTCCACGAGCAGCTGCCGGTCGGCGAAGGCGGCCACCTGCGGCAGGTGGGTGACCACCACGACCTGAGCGGTCTTCGCCAGCTTGGCCAGGCGCCGCCCGATCTCCACGGCCGCCTTGCCACCGACGCCCGCGTCGACCTCGTCGAACAGGTACGTCGGCACCGGGTCCGTGCCCGCGAACACGACCTCGACCGCCAGCATCACCCGCGACAGCTCACCGCCCGAGGCGCCCTTGGCGATCGGCCGCGGCGGCGCCCCCGGGTGCGGGGCGAGGAGCAGCTCCACCTCGTCGGCGCCGGAGGGCCCGTAGGCGACGGTGCGCCCGCCGACCTCGACGCCCTCGGGATCCTCCGTCTGCCGGATGTCGAACGACACGCGGGCGTGCGGCATGGCGAGCGAGGCCAGCTCGGCGGTCACGGCGGCCGCGAACCGCTCGGCGGCCTCCGTCCGGGCGTCCGTCAGCGCCTGCGCCAGCGCGCCCAGCTCGGAGCGCAGCGCGTCCCGCTCGGCGGTCAGCTCCCCGATCCGCTCGTCGTCGCCCTCGAGTTCCGTCAGCCGCGCGGCACTTCGCTCGGCCCACGCGAGCACGGCGGCGACGTCCTCGCCGTACTTGCGCGTCAGCGCGGTCAGCGCGGCCCGCCGCTCCTCGACGGCCGCGAGCCGCAGCGGATCGGCGTCCAGGTCGTCGGCGTAGCCCGCCAGCTCCCCGGCGACGTCGCCCAGCAGGATCCCGATCTCCCCGATCCGGTCGGTCAGCGCGGCGAGGGCCGGATCGTGCGACCGCACGGCCTCCAGCGCCCGCTGGGCGCCCGCGACGAGGGTCGCCGCGTCGATGCCCTCGGGGTCCTCCGGGTTGCCCGCGAGAGCGGCGTGCGCGGCCGTCGCGGCGGAGGACAGGGCCTCCGCGTGCCCCAGCCGCTCGGCCTCCTCGGCCAGTTCCGCGTCCTCGCCGGTCCGCGGCTCGACGGCCGCGATCTCGTCGAGGCCGAAGCGCAGCAGGTCGGCCTCCTGGGCCCGCTCACGCGCCCGCGTGGTGATCTCCTCCAGCTCCGTGGAGACCGCGCGCAGGCGCCGGTAGGCCTCGGCGTACTTCGCCAGCGGGCCGGCCACCGCGTCCCCGGCGTACCGGTCCAGTGCCTGCCGCTGCCGGGACAGCTTCAGCAGGCCCTGCTGGTCGGTCTGCCCGTGCACCGCGACCAGCTCGTCGGCGAGCTCCGACAGCAGCCCCACGGGCACGCTGCGCCCGCCCAGGTGCGCCCGCGAGCGCCCCTCGGCGGAAACGGTACGGCTGACCAGCAGCGCCCCGTCGTCCAGCTCCGCGCCGGCCTCCTCCGCCCGTACGACGGCGGCGGAGTCCGCGGGCACGGTGAGCCGCCCCTCCACGACCGCGTTCCTGGCCCCGATCCGGACGAGCGCCGCGTCCGCGCGCCCGCCCAGCAGCAGTCCCAGGCTCGTGACCACCATGGTCTTGCCCGCACCCGTCTCACCCGTGACGGCGGTGAAGCCGGGCGACAACTCGACGACAGCGTCGTCGATCACACCGAGCGACCGTATCCGCATCTCCTCCAACACGTCCCCGACCATACGAGGTTTTGCCCGCGCTGTGCGACGCGCCCCACCCGACCGGGGAAGGCGCACGTCAGTGCCCACGGACGGTTTCCGCACGGCCACGGTGCGCCGCCGCGGGGAGCGCGGCCGCCGGACAGGCCCTAGTGCGGCGCCCCCCGCCACCCCGAGACCGGCAGCGCGAACTTCGCGACCAGCCGGTCCGTGAACGAGGCGTGGTGCAGCCGGGCCAGTCGCACCGGCACCGCGCCCCGCCGCACCTCGACCCGCGCCCCCGGCGGCAGCTCGACGGTCCGCCGCCCGTCGCACCACAGGACGCCCGGCGGGACGTGCGGCAGGACCTCCACCGCCAGAACGGAGTCCGGCGACGTCACCAGCGGCTTGGCGAAGAGGGCGTGCGCCGAGATGGGCACCATCAGCAGCGCCTCCACCTCCGGCCACACCACGGGCCCGCCCGCCGAGAACGCGTACGCGGTCGACCCGGTCGGCGTCGCGCACACGATCCCGTCGCAGCCGAAGCCGGTGACCGGCCGCCCGTCGATCTCCAGCACCACCTCGAGCATCCGCTCGGCGGACACCTTCTGCACGGCCGCCTCGTTCAGGGCCCAGTCCGTGTGCACGATGTCGCCGTTGCGGTGCACGACCACGTCGACGGTCATGCGCTCCTCGACCTCGTACGCCCGGGACACCACACGGTCGACGACCTTGTCGAGGTCGTCCCGCTCGGCCTCGGCGAGGAACCCGACGCGCCCGAGGTTGACGCCGAGCATCGGCACCCCGGAGGCACGCGCGAACTCGGCGCCGCGCAGCAGCGTGCCGTCACCGCCGAGGACGATCAGCAGTTCGCATCCGTCCAGGCACTGCGGAGTGGCCTCCTTGACCAGCTCCACCTCGTCCGGCAGCGGCAGGTCGCGCGCCTCGGCCTCCAGGACGCGTACGCCGATGCCCCAGCGCAGCAGCCCCTTGACCACGAGCTCGGCACTGCGGATGGCCGCCGGCCGCCCGGTGTGGGCCAGCAGGAAAACGGTACGAGCTTGGCTCTGTGTCAACGCGGCCCCTCCGCCACTGCACGGTCGATGTCGGCCGGGTCCGGTTCGGGAGCGCCGGCCCGCAGCCAGAGAAAGTATTCGACATTGCCCGAGGGCCCGGGCAGCGGACTGGCGGTGACGCCGTTCACACCCAGCCCGAGACCCCACGCCTTCGCGGCCACGGCCCGCACCGCCTCGGCGCGCAGCTCGGGGCTGCGGACCACGCCGCCACTGCCCAGCCGCTCCCTGCCCACCTCGAACTGCGGCTTGACCATCATCACCAGGTCCGCGTCCGGCTTCGTGCACCCGACCAGGGCGGGCAGCACCAGGCCGAGCGGGATGAAGGACAGATCCCCCACCACAAGATCCACAGGCTCCCCATCGATCGCCTCGATCGTCAACTCGCGTACGTTCGTACGGTCCTTGACGGTGACGCGTTCATCGTTCCGCAGGGACCAGGCGAGTTGTCCGTATCCGACGTCGACGGCGACGACGTGTGCGGCTCCGGCCCGCAGCAGGACGTCGGTGAAGCCCCCGGTGGACGCGCCCGCGTCCAGCGCCCGCCGTCCCTCGACGGCCAGCCCCCGCGGGACGAAGGCCGCGAGGGCGCCGGCGAGCTTGTGGCCGCCCCGGGAGACGTAGTCGGGGTCGCTGTCGTCGGCGGCGACGACGATGGCGGCGGCGGTCTCCACCTGCGTGGCCGGCTTGGTCGCGACGGTCTTGCCGACGGTGACCCGCCCGGCGGCGATCAGCTGGCCGGCGTGCTCGCGCGAGCGTGCGAGCTTCCGGCGGACCAGCTCCGCGTCGAGACGGCGGCGTGCGACTCCTGCCACGTTCGGTTCAGCTCCTGTTGTCGAGTGGTCGTGGGGGCACCGGAGGTCCCGGGCGGGCGTCGAGCGCGGTCAGCGCGTCGCGCAGTCCCCTGTGTACATCCTCGTACACCTCCACGTGACCGTCCGTGGCGAGGTGGTCGGCATCGCCGAGCCGCTCCAGGGCCGCGTCGACGTCGGCGTCGCCGGTGGGGGTGCGGGACACGTTCAGGGGGGCGGGAGCGGAGGGGTCGTACTCCGGGCCGTGGTCCGGGTCGTGCTCCGGTGCGGCCGGAACACCCGGTTCCAGGGGCGTCGCCTCCTCCGCGACCGCGCCCTCGGGCACAGAGTCGCTCATGCCCCGACGCTACCTCGAAGCCCCGGGGTACCGTCGGTTGCGATGGCGACGACAGAGGAGTGCCGCGCCGCGCTGGAGCGGCTTTCGGACAGCATGCGGGGCGCCGAGGGGGACGTCCGCGCGGCGGCCTCCCTCGACCGCTCCGTGACCTGCTGGATCACCGACCTCGACATCACCTTCGTCGGACGTCTCACCGGCGGGCGCATCGAGGTGCACGACACCCTGCGGGGGCGGCCGCGGACACGGGCCCAGATCCGGCTGGCCATGACCGGCGACGACCTGGTCGCGCTGGTCGGGGGGCACCTGCACTTCGCCAACGCCTGGGGGGCGGGCAGGGTCAGGCTGGAGGCCGGCCTGATGGACCTGTTCCGGCTGCGGAAACTGCTCTAGCGGTCGCCCGGTCACGCCGGCCGGGCCCGCGGGAGACCACCCCGCCACCGCCGCCCGGGCCGGCCGCCGTCAGCCGGCGGTGGCGGCCCCTTCGGCGGGCACCCGGGCGCGGGCCCTGCGCGCCGCGGGCACCACCAGCGGCGTCCCCGTCTCGGGATCGTCGATGACCTGGCAGCGCAGCCCGAACACCTCCTGCACCAGCTCCGCCGTGACGACGTCCCCCGGCGCGCCCTCGGCGACGACCCGGCCGGCGCGCAGGGCGATGAGGTGGGTGGCGTACCGGGCGGCGTGGTTGAGGTCGTGCAGGACGGCCACCAGCGTGCGCCCGTGCTCCTCGTGCAGCTCGGCGCACAGGTCGAGCACGTCGATCTGGTGCTGGATGTCGAGATAGGTGGTCGGCTCGTCCAGCAGCAGCAGCGGTGTCTGCTGGGCGAGCGCCATCGCGATCCACACCCGCTGCCGCTGTCCCCCGGACAGCTCGTCGACGTAGCGGTCGGCCAGTCCGGCCACGCCGGTCCGCTCCATCGACTCCTGGACGACCCGCTCGTCCTGCGCCGACCACTGCCGAAGGATCCCCTGGTGCGGGTAGCGGCCGCGGCCCACCAGGTCGCCGACCGTGATGCCGTCCGGTGCGACGGACGACTGCGGCAGCAGGCCCAGCGTGCGGGCGGCCTTCTTCGCGGGCATCGACTGGATGACCTGCCCGTCCAGCAGCACCCGGCCCTCGGTCGGCCTGAGCATCCGCGACAGCGCCCGCAGCAGGGTGGACTTGCCGCACGCGTTCGGGCCGACGATCACGGTGAAGGAGTTGTCGGGGATGTCCACCGACAGCTGCTCGGCGATGACGCGCCGGTCGTAGGCGAGGGTGACGTTGTCGGCGGACAGACGGTTCACGGTGCTCCTTCGGTTGTCCGGTCCGCCGCGGACAGCGGCGGCGCTCGGCGGGTGGGCCCCGCTCATACCCGGCCGGCCCGGCGCTCGGCGGCCAGGAGCCACAGCAGGTACGCCCCGCCGAGCACGCCGGTGACCACGCCCACGGGGAGCCGGTCGGCGCCGAACGCCCGCTGGGAGACCCAGTCGGCGGTGACCAGCAGGGCGGCGCCCATGCACAGGGACGGCACCAGGTTCGGCCCGGGCGAGGAGGTCAGGCGCCGGGCCAGCTGCGGTGCGGTCAGGGCGACGAAGGCGACCGGGCCGGTGGCGGCGGTTGCGGCCGCGGTGAGCAGTACGGCGGCCGCCGTCAGCAGCAGCCGCACCCGTTCGACGCGGACCCCGAGGGCGCTCGCGACGTCGTCGCCCATCTCCGTCATCCGCAGGTCGCGGGCGCGGACCAGGACGAGCGGGACGAGCACGGCGCACACCGCGAGCAGCGGCCGGACCTGGTCCCAGTCACGGCCGTCGAGGGAGCCGGTCATCCATACCACCGCACGCGCCGCGTCCACGAAGTCGGCCTGGGTGATGAGGTAGCCGTTGACCGCGGTGACCACCGCGCAGACGCCGATGCCGACGAGCACCAGCCGGTAGCCGTGCACGCCCTGTTTCCAGGCGAGCAGGTAGATGGCGAGTCCGGTGACCACACCGCCCACCAGCGCGCCGGCGGTGACCGCGGTGGCGCTGCCGGAGAAGAGCACGATCACGGTCAGCGCACCGGCCGTCGCCCCCTGGGTGAGGCCGAGGACGTCCGGGCTGCCCAGCGGGTTGCGGGAGACGCACTGGAACAGCGCGCCCGCGAGCCCCAGGCAGGCACCGGCGAGGAGCCCGACGAGGACGCGCGGCAGACGCAGTTCGCGGACGATGAACTCCTGGCCCGCCTCGCCCCGGCCGGTGAGCGTCCTCAGCACGTCGGAGGCCGGGATCGGAAAGTCGCCTGTGCCGATCAGGGCGACGCCCGCGACTAGCGCGGCGAGCAGGAGCAGCAGGACGACGGCCGAGGCCCGCGCGTCCAGACGGACGGAGAGGCCACCCGGGGCGCGCAGCGCGCGCACCCCACGCGGGGAACGGGCGGACGGGTTCGAGCGGATGGTCTTCACAGCTGCGTCGTCCTCCGCCGCCGTACGAGCAGGATGAACACCGGACCGCCGAGGATCGCGGTGACGACACCGACCTGCACCTCGGCGGGCCGGGCGACGATCCGCCCGAGCACGTCCGCGCCGAGCAGCAGCACCGGCGACAGAACCGCGGCGTACGGCAGGATCCACCGCAGATCGGGCCCGGTGAAGGAGCGGACGGCGTGCGGCACCATCAGCCCGACGAAGACGATCGGCCCGCAGGCCGCGGTCGCGGCCCCGCACAGCACCGTCGCGGCGAGCATCGCGAGCGCCCGGGTCCGGTTCAGGTCGGCGCCGAGGGCCCGGGCGGTGTCGTCGCCCAGCGCCAGCGCGTTGAGCGGCCGGGCCAGCAGCACGGCGAGGACCGTGCCGGCCGCGAGGAACGGCAGCACCTGCTCGATCGTCGTGCCGGTGGCCGAGGCCAGCGAGCCGACGGTCCAGAAGCGCATCGTGCCGAGCGCCGCGCCGTCCGTGATCATGACGGCCTGCAGATAGCCGTAGAGCGCGGCGCTGACGGCGGTGCCCGCCAGCGCGAGCCGGACGGGGGTGGCGCCCCGGCTGCCGCCGAGGAACCACACCAGCGCGCCCACCGCGGCCGCGCCCAGGAAGGCGAACCAGACGTAGCCGCTCAGGCTGGTGACGCCGAAGCAGGTCAGGGCGGTGACGACCGCCGCCGAGGCGCCGGCGTTGATGCCGAGCAGGCCGGGTTCCGCCAGCGGATTGCGCGTCAGCGCCTGCAGTACGGCCCCGGACAGGCCGAGCGCCGCCCCGGCGAGCAGGCCGAGGACGGTCCGCGACAGCCGCTCGCCGACCACGACGTCGCCGTACGTCCCCGAGTCCTCGAACAGGCCGTGCCAGACCTGGGCCAGGGACAGCTCCTTCGCCCCGATCGCGATGCTCGCCAGGGTGGCGAGCGCCAGGACGGCGACGGAGGCGAGGAGGCCGAGGGCTCGTATCGCCCGACGGTTCGGCGGTGCCGCGGCCGTCGCCGCGCGCTTCTCTGGAGGACTGTCGACCAACACCAGGTTAGGTTAGCCTACCCTCCACTCGCGGCTCCATGGCGCATGTCCGGGCTCCCCAGGCGCGGCGGACACGGTCTCGGGGTCAGCGGGCTGCCCCGCCGGGGCGGCCGAGCGCTCACTGGGCCGCCGCCGCGGCCAGGGAACCGCCCGCTGCCCCGCCGGGCCCGCCGTTCGCCGCGAGACCCCTCCGCGCACCCCGGCCGCTGTTCCGGCCGCCCCGGCACACCGGGACGCCGACCCCGGCGTGCCGGGCCGGCACCGAGACGGAGCACCGCGTGGGGGACCACCCCGGCGACGGGCCCCGCCCCGGTCTCACAGGGCCAGTCGGGCCAGTGCCTTCTCCCCGTCCAGCTCGCACACTCCGTCACCGGCAGCCGTCCACGCCGCCGCGCACAGGGCCCGCAGCCCGTCCAGCGCCTCACCGTTCCCGTCCAGCTCCAGCCGCTGCGGGCCCGCCGTCGCCGTCCAGCCGCCGCACCGGAAGCCGTGCTGCTCGACGGTGATCTCCGGCTGCCGGGTGAGCAGACCACGCAGGTCGGCGTCGATGTACGTCGGCCGGTGCCGCGGCGGCGCCGCGAGCAGCCGCGCGGCGTCGGTCACCCCGGTCAGCACGAGCAGAGAGTCGACGCCGCCGTTGCACGCGCCCTCGATGTCCGTGTCGAGCCGGTCCCCGACCACCAGCGGCCGCCGTGCCCCGGTACGCAGGATCGTCTCGCGGTGCATGGGCGGCAGCGGCTTGCCCGCGACCTGCGGTTCCGCTCCCGTGGTGAGCCGGACCACCTCGACGGCGGCGCCGTTGCCGGGCGCGATGCCCCGGGCGCTCGGAATGGTGAGGTCGGTGTTGGAGGCGTACCACGGCACCCCCCGCGCGATGGCGTAGCACGCCTCCGCGAACCGCCCCCAGCCCATGTCCGGCCCGCCGTAGCCCTGCACGACCGCCACCGGGTCGTCGTCGGCCGTCTCCACCGGCTCCAGACCGCGCTCGCGCAGGGCCACCCGCAGACCCTCCCCGCCCACGACGAGGATCCGCGACCCCTCCGGCACCTGATCGGCGATCAGCCGGGCCACCGCCTGCGCCGAGGTCACGACGTCGCCGGCCTGCGCAGGTATCCCCAGCTCCGTGAGGTGCCCGGCCACGGCGTCCGGCGTGCGCAGCGCGTTGTTGGTGACGTACGCCAGGTGCATGCCGGCCTCCCGGGCCGTACCCAGGGACTCGGCGGCGTGGGCGATCGCCTCCCCGCCCGCGTACACCACGCCGTCCAGGTCGAGCAGGGCCGTGTCGTATGCCTCGTGCAGGGCCTGCTCACTGCCCTCGGGCCTCGTCCTGACGCCCTGGCTCATGGTGCATCTCTCCTCGAATCGCCGACTTTCCCCCGATCATCCCCCATGGCCGCGGCCCACGTACGATGCCGGGATGAACACTGCAGGTCACTCGCCGGCAACGACGCGCCGAGGCCTCGAACTCACCCCGTTCCGGGGCCTGCGCTACGACCCCGACCGGGTCGGCAGCCTGGCTGCAGTGACGTCGCCGCCGTACGACGTCGTCGTACGGCCCGACGGTCTGCACCACCTGGAGTCCGCCGACCCCCACAACATCGTCCGCCTGATCCTCCCGCAGGACGGAACCCCCGGCGCCCGCAACGAGCAGGCCGCGGACACCCTGCGCCACTGGCTGGCCGAGGGCGTCCTGACCGCCGACCCCGAGCCCGGGCTGTACGTCTACGAACAGTGCGACGGCGACGGTCTGCTGCAACGCGGCCTCATCGGCGCCCTGCGCGTGTCGGACCCGGCGGAGGGCGTGGTCCTGCCGCACGAGGACGTCATGCCCCACGTGGTCGCGGAGCGCGCCGGCCTGATGCGCGCCACACGCGCGAACCTCGAGCCCCTGCTCCTGACCTACCGCGGCGACGGCGACCCGGCCGCCGCCACGGCGATGATCGTCGAGCGCACCGCCCAGCAGACGCCGCTGCTGTCGACGACCACCGAGGACGGCTTCAGCCACCGCCTGTGGTCGATCACCGACCCCGCCTACCTGGCCCGCGTCCAGGAGGACCTCGCCCGGCACCAGGCGCTGATCGCCGACGGCCACCACCGCTGGGCCACCTACCGGCAGCTCCGGGCGGAGCAGCCCTCCCCCGGGCCCTGGGACCACGGGCTGGTCCTCCTCGTCGACACGGCCCGCTACCCGCTCCGCGTCCGCGCCATCCACCGCCTGCTGCACGGGCTGCCGGTCGCGGACGCGCTGGCCGCGCTCGGCGGGCAGTTCCGCGTGCGTCACCTCGACGTCTCGCTCGCGAAAGCCCTGCAGGCCCTCACGGACGCGGCCGCCGCGGGCAACGCCTTCCTGCTCGCCGGGGACGGCGCCTTCCACCTCGTGGACCGGCCGGACCCCGACCTGCTGGCCCGCACGGTCCCCGCGGACCGCCCCGCCGCCTGGCGCACGCTGGACGCGACGGTCCTGCACGCGACGCTCCTGGACCACGTGTGGCGCATCCCCGAGGACTCCCCGGCCCATATCGCCTACATCCACGACACCGAGGCGACGGTGCGCAAGGCCGAACGCGACGGAGGCACGGCGGTCCTCCTGCACCCGGTCCGCGAGGAGATCGTGCGGGACCTGGCCCGGCAGGGGGTCATGATGCCCCGCAAGTCGACGTCGTTCGGCCCCAAGCCGGCGTCGGGACTGGTGCTGCGCGCCCTGGACGTCTGACCGGGGACGCCGGAGCCACCCGGGCCCACGAACGCCGCACCGAACGCAGGAGGGCAGGACCCCACGGGGTCCTGCCCTCCTGCTCACGGCGCGACGTCAGTCCTCGTCGGTCTCCTCGGAGGTCTCCGCGGACCGCTCCTCGGTGTCGTCCAGCGCGTCGACGAACTCGACGCCGTCCAGCTCGGCCAGCCGGTCCGAGGCGTCCGTGGTGCCGTCCCGGTCGGCCTCCGCCGTCTTCGCGAACCACTCCCGTGCCTCGGCCTCCCGGCCGGCGGCGAGCAGGGCGTCGGCGTAGGCGTAGCGCAGACGGGCGGTCCACGGCTGCACGGAGTTCGAGGCCAGCTCGGGGCTCTGCAGCGTCACGATGGCCGCATCGAGCTGACCCATGTCGCGTCGGGCGCCGGCCGCGACGAGCCGCATCTCGACCTGGCCCGCCTTGTCGAGCTTGTGCACCTCGGGGGCCCCGGCCATGTCCAGGGCCTTCTCCGGCCGTCCGAGCCCGCGCTCGCAGTCGGCCATGACGGGCCACAGGTCGGTGTTGCCGGTCATGCGACGGGCCGCCCGGAACTCCGCGAGCGCCTCGCCGTACTTCTGGCAGGCGTACGCGGCGAACCCGGCCGCCTCGCGCACGGCGGCGACGCGCGACGCCAGCCGCAGGGCGACCCTGGAGTAGCCGTAGGCACCCTCGGGGTCCTCGTCGATGAGCCGGGCGACCATCACCAGGTTCCTGGCGACGTCCTCCGCGAGCGTCTTCGGCAGGCTCTGCAGCTCCTGCCGGACGTCCTTGTCGATCTCCTCGCCGGTGACGTCCTGCGGGATGGGCAGCCGCTTGATCGGCTCGCGGTCCCGGTCCCTCTCGTCCTGGAACCGGCCACCGCCACGCCGGTCGTCCCGGCCGCGGAAGCCGCCGGGACGGCCACCCCGCTCGTCCCGGCGAGGACCGCGTCCACCGCGGTCGTCCCGGCCACGGAACCCACCGCGGTCACCGTCTCGACGGTCGTCACGGCGGAAGGACGGACGGTCGTCGTCACGCCGGTAGGACGGACGGTCGTCGTCACGCCGGTGGGAGGAACGGCTGTCGTCACGCCGGTGGGAGGAACGGTCGTCGTCACGCCGGTGGGAGGGGCGCTCGTCGTCGCGACGGTAGGAGGAACGGTCGTCGTCACGGCGGTAGGACGGACGGCTGTCGTCGCGACGGTGGGACGGACGGTCGCTGTCGCGACGGTGGGAGGAACGGTCGTCGTCACGACGGTATGACGGACGGTCATCGTCACGACGGTAGGACGGACGGTCGCTGTCGCGACGGTAGCCGCCTCGGTCGTGGCGGTCGCCGTCACGCCGGTCGTCCCGCCGGTAGGCGGGGCGGTCACTGTCGCGGCGATCGTCACGGCGTCCGTAACCGCTGCGCTCGCCCCGGCTGTCACCCCGGTTGTCACCCCGGCTGTCGTCGCGGCGATAGCCCCCGCGCTCGGGCCGCTCCGGCCGGTCGTCCCGGTCGCGGCGGAAGCCCCGGTCGCGGTCGTCCCGCCGGCCGTAGCCACCGCGCTCGTCGTCCCGCCGGAAGCCACGACGGTCGTCCCGCCGCTCCCCGCGGTCGTCACGGCGGTCGTCGCGTCGGACGAAGCCCCCGCGGTCGCCGTCCCGGCGGTCATCGCGTCGGTCGTCCCGGCGGTCGTCCCGTCGATAGGCAGGACGGTCCCCCTCGCGGCGGGCGCCGCGGTCGCGGTCGTCGCGGCGCCCGTAGCCCCCGCGGTCGCCCTCGCGCCGGTCGTCACGGCGGTCGTCACGGCGGAAACCACCACGGTCGCCACGCTCCTCGTGCCGGCGGTCGTCACGACGACCGTATCCGCCACGGTCCTGGCCGCCACGGTCGGAGCCGCCACGGTCCTGGCCTCCGCGGTCGCCGGCGCGGCGGGGGGCACCCCGGTATCCGCCCCGGTCACCGCGGTCACCACCGTCCCGGCGACGCTGATCGCGCTCCGGACGCTCGTCGGGAGAGTTGGTGGACATCGGTGACTCCTTCTTCTGTACCGCACAGTCGTGTTCGCGCGCCGGGTACCCGGTGCGCTGGAGAAAAACAAAAGGACCCCTGGTCCCAGCTGAACGCTGGCGACCAGGGGTCCTCCAAGAATTGTTCGGCGGCGTCCTACTCTCCCACAGGGTCCCCCCTGCAGTACCATCGGCGCTGTAAGGCTTAGCTTCCGGGTTCGGAATGTAACCGGGC
>NZ_JBSFNN010000068.1:0-37692 GCF_053587115.1 Streptomyces sp. NPDC003697 | reverse complement strand
ACCGTGCCGGAGTCGAAGATCGTGGAGACCCTCATCGAGGAGGCCATGAAGCTCGCCGCGCAGATGGAGGCCGACGGCGCCGCCTCCGGCGAGCCGGCCGCTCCTGGGACACCGACGGTGACAGTGGGTTGAAGCACAGCACGACAGGGAGAGGGGGCCGGTGTGACGATTCTGGAGACCATCCGGGGACCACGCGAGCTGAAGGCGCTGTCCGAGGCGGAACTCGGCGAACTGTCCGGCGAGATACGTGAGTTCCTGGTGCACGCGGTCGCCAGGACCGGTGGCCACCTCGGGCCCAACCTGGGGGTGGTGGAACTCACCATCGCCCTGCACCGGGTCTTCGACTCGCCGGTGGACCGGATCCTGTGGGACACCGGGCACCAGTCCTACGTGCACAAGCTGCTGACGGGCCGTCAGGACTTCTCCAAGCTGCGCGGCAAGGGCGGCCTGTCCGGCTATCCCTCGCGCGAGGAGTCCGAGCACGACGTCGTCGAGAACAGCCACGCCTCCACCGCGCTGGGCTGGGCGGACGGGCTCGCCAAGGCCCGCGACGTGCGGGGCGGGGACGGGCACGTCGTCGCGGTCGTCGGCGACGGAGCCCTCACCGGGGGCATGGCCTGGGAGGCGCTGAACAACATAGCGGCCGCCAGGGACCGGCCGCTGGTCGTCGTCGTCAACGACAACGAACGCTCCTACGCGCCGACGATCGGCGGTCTCGCGGGGCACCTGGCCACGCTCCGCACGACCGACGGCTACGAGAGGTTCCTGGCCTGGGGCAAGGACGTCCTCAGGCGCACACCGGTCGTCGGCGGCCCCCTCTACGAGTCCCTGCACGGCGCCAAGAAGGGCCTCAAGGACGCCGTCGCGCCGCAGGGCCTGTTCGAGGACCTGGGCCTGAAGTACGTCGGCCCCGTCGACGGCCACGACATCCAGGCCGTCGAGTCGGCGCTGCGCCGCGCGAAGCGCTTCCACGGCCCGGTCCTCGTCCACTGCCTGACGGTCAAGGGCCGCGGCTACGAGCCGGCCCTCGCGCACGAGGAGGACCACTTCCACACCGTCGGTGTGATGGACCCGCTCACCTGCGAGCCCCTCGCGCCGGCGGGCGGACCGTCCTGGACGTCCGTGTTCGCCGACGAGATCGTCAGGATCGGCGAGGAGCGGGATGACGTGGTGGCCGTCACGGCCGCCATGCTCCACCCGGTCGGCCTCGGTGCGTTCGCCGAGCGCTTCCCCGACCGGGTGTGGGACGTCGGGATCGCCGAGCAGCACGCGGCCGTCTCGGCGGCCGGCCTCGCGACCGGCGGGCTGCACCCCGTCGTCGCCGTCTACGCCACCTTCCTCAACCGCGCCTTCGACCAGGTGCTGATGGACGTGGCGCTGCACCGCTGCGGGGTCACCTTCGTGCTGGACCGGGCCGGCGTGACGGGCGTCGACGGCGCCTCCCACAACGGCATGTGGGACATGTCCGTCCTCCAGGTGGTGCCGGGCCTCAGGATCGCCGCCCCCCGCGACGCCGACCAGCTGCGCGCGCAGCTGCGCGAGGCCGTCGCGGTGGACGACGCGCCGACGCTGGTCCGCTTCCCCAAGGAGTCGGCCGGGCCCGTCGTCCCGGCCGTCGGCCGGGTGGGCGGCATGGACGTGCTGCACGCGGGCGAGCGGCCCGGCGTCCTGCTTGTCGCCGTCGGCGTCATGGCCCCGGTGTGCCTCCAGGCCGCCGCGCTGCTGGAGGCCCGCGGCATCGCCTGCACCGTGGTCGACCCGCGCTGGGTCAAACCCGTCGACGCGGCGCTGCCCGGCCTGGCCGCAGGCCACCGGCTGGTGGCCGTCGTCGAGGACAACAGCCGCGCGGCCGGCGTCGGCTCCGCGGTGGCACTGGCCCTGAGCGACGCGGACGTCGACGTCCCGGTACGGCGGTTCGGCATACCCGAGCAGTTCCTCCCGCACGCCAAACGCGGCGAGCTGCTGGCCGACATCGGCCTCACCCCCGTCGAGATCGCGGGACGGATCAGCGCGAGCCTGGCCGTCAAGGACCGAGCCGGGGCGGACAGCACGGCCGGTGGACCGGACCAGGACGTCACGGCAGTCAAGGAGACAACCGAATGACCACGGAGTTCGACCTCGGCAGGCTGCTGTCCGAGCGCGGGGGCGAGCGCTACGAGCTGCACGCGCGGTACGTCAACCACCAGCTGCCGCGCATGCTGCGCACCATCGGCTTCGACAAGGTCTACGAGCGGGCCGAGGGCGCGTACTTCTGGGACGCCGAGGGCAACGACTACCTGGACATGCTGGCCGGGTTCGGCGTGATGGGCCTGGGCCGGCACCATCCGGTGGTGCGCAGGGCGCTGCACGACGTGCTCGACGCGCAGCTCGCCGACCTGACCCGGTTCGACTGCCCGCCGCTGCCGGGACTGCTGGCGGAGCGGCTGCTGGCCCACAGCCCCCACCTGGACCGGGTTTTCTTCTCCAACAGCGGCACCGAGGCGGTGGAGACGGCGCTGAAGTTCGCCCGCTGCGCCACCGGCAGGCCGCGCGTGCTGTACTGCGCGCACGCCTTCCACGGGCTGACCACGGGATCGCTGTCGGTGAACGGCGAGGAGGGGTTCCGCGACGGCTTCGCCCCGCTGCTGCCCGACACCGCGGTCCCCCTCGGCGACGTCGAAGCGCTCGCGCGGGAACTGCGGAAGGGCGACGTGGCCGCGTTGATCGTCGAGCCCGTCCAGGGCAAGGGCGTCCACGAGGCGCCCGCCGGCTACCTGCGTGCCGCGCAGGAGCTGCTGCACCGGCACAAGGCGCTGCTCATCGCCGACGAGGTGCAGACCGGGCTGGGGCGCACCGGCGACTTCTACGCCTTCCAGCACGCCGACGGCGTCGAGCCGGACCTGGTCTGCGTGGCGAAGGCGCTGTCCGGCGGCTACGTGCCCGTCGGCGCCACACTGGGCAAGGAGTGGATCTTCAAGAAGGTCTACTCGTCCATGGACCGGGTGCTGGTGCACTCGGCGAGCTTCGGTTCCAACGCCCAGGCCATGGCGGCCGGTCTCGCGGTGCTGTCCGTCATGGAGAACGACCAGGTCGTGGCGAACGCGCGGGCCACCGGGGAGCAGTTGAAGTCCCGCCTGGCCGCCCTCATCGACCGGTACGAACTGCTGGCGGACGTCCGCGGCCGGGGCCTGATGATCGGCATCGAGTTCGGCCGGCCGACGTCGTGGAAGCTGCGCAGCCGCTGGACCGTGCTGCAGGCCGCGCGCAAGGGCCTGTTCGCGCAGATGGTCGTCGTCCCGCTGCTGCGGCACCACCGCATCCTCACCCAGGTCTCCGGCGACCACCTGGAGGTGATCAAGCTGATCCCCCCGCTGATCATCGGCCAGCGGGAGGTGGACCGGTTCGTCGACGCCTTCACCGCCGTGATGGACGACGCGCACAACGGCGGACTGATGTGGGACTTCGGCAAGACCCTCGTCAAGCAGGCGGTGGGCAGCCGCTAGGGGTGTCTGACACATGAGCGCGGGAGAGGGAGCGGCGTCCGGTGCGTGCGATCGCAAGGCGCCGGAGCGTCCTCGAAGCGGAGCCACCAGGACGTTTCGGCAACGCCGCGAGCGTGCGTGCCAGACGCCGGGACGCCGCGGGCAGGTGTCAGACACCCCGCTAGGGAGGCGCGGCAGGCGCGACCACGGGCGGGACTCGCGGCCGCGCGCCGGCCCGGCGGACTGGTTCCGCCGCCCAGGCCCGCATTTTGCCCCAAAGGCAAGGAACTTGCCTGACGGGCAAGACTGCGGCTCAATGGAGGTATGACCTCCCCCGAGTCAGAGTCGCCGGCCGAACCGGCCGGGGACCTGTCCGCCGTCGCGCCGCAGCTGCGTGCCCTGCGCCGCCGCGCCGCGTTCACGCTGGAAGCGGCGGCCCGCGAGGCCGGGCTGTCGCCCGCCCATCTCTCCCGTCTGGAGACCGGGCAGCGCCAGCCCTCGCTGCCGATGCTGCTCGCACTGGCCCGTATCTACGGTACGACGGTTTCCGAGCTGCTCGGCGAGCGGGTCCCCGAGCGGGACGCCGTCGTCCGCTCCGCCGGCATGGAACCCACCCGGGCCGGCGGCTGGACGTACTGGCAGGCCGGCGCGTCCGGCCGGGCGATGCAGGCCCTGCGGGTCCGGGTGCCGTACGGCTCCCAGGGTGACATCGTGCGCGTG
Source organism: Streptomyces sp. NPDC003697 (assembly GCF_053587115.1). NCBI lineage: Bacteria > Bacillati > Actinomycetota > Actinomycetes > Kitasatosporales > Streptomycetaceae > Streptomyces > Streptomyces sp. NPDC003697. The sequence goes on along the minus strand of NZ_JBSFNN010000068.1, from coordinate 33,511 downwards.
CACCCCGGCGAGGAGTGGCTGTACGTCCTCAAGGGGCGGCTCCGGCTGCGCCTCGGCGACGCCACGCACCGGCTGGGGGCCGGCGACAGCGCCCACTTCGACTCCCTGACGCCGCACCGCATCGCGGCCGAGGACCAGGACGGGGTCGACCTCCTTTTCGTCCACACCCTGCTGCAGAGCCCCATGGCCGTACTGTGCCTGGGACCCGTGACCGGAGACATGCCATGAGCAACATGGAAGAGAAGTTCCCGCGCGCCCTGTGGGTCCGCCTCATCATCTACATCGCCGTCGGCCACCTCTTCGCGGCCTTCGTCTGGCTGCTGTTCGAGGTGGGCGCGAAGTAGGCGCGTCAGTCGAGCAGTCGCGCCCGCAGCCGCTCCCGCGTCTCGGGCGCCAGCCCGAGGCCCCGCTCCAGGTAGGCGTCGGTGCCGCCCCAGGTCTCGTCGATGGTCTCCAGCGCCGCGTGGAGGTACTCGGCCCGCGCGTCGAACAGGGGGCTGAGCAGCTCCATCACCTCGGGGGAGTAGGCCGATGCCGAGGTGCCACTGCGGCGCACCCGGTAGCGGCGGTGCTTGGCGTTGGACTCCAGGTAGTCCGCCAGGATGGCGTCGTGCTCCACGCCCACCGCGAGGAGCGTGACCGCGATCGACAGGCCCGCGCGGTCCTTGCCCGCCGCGCAGTGCATCAGCGCCGGGACACTGTCCTCGGCGAGCGCGTGCAGCACGCGGGAGTGCTCGGCGGTGCGTTCCGTCACGATCATGCGGTAGGAGGCGATCATCCGGTTCACGCCGCGGCCGTCCGCGAGGAGGGCGCGCAGCTGGTCGAGGTCGCCCTCACGGACCATCCGCCAGAACTCGGCGCCGTCCGCCGGGTCGCTCAGCGGCAGGTTGACGTTGCGCACGCCGGGCAGGGCCACGTCCGGCCCTTCGAGCTTCTGGTCGGCGGCGTTGCGGAAGTCGAAGATCGTGTGCAGGCCGAGGGAGCCGAGGAACGCCGCGTCCTCCTCGGTCGCGTGCGCGAGGTGACCGCTGCGGAACAGCACGCCCTGCCGCACCCGCCGCCCGTCCCCGGTCGGCAGCCCGCCCACGTCGCGGAAGTTGCGCACTCCGGCCAGCTGGGGTTCGGTCGACGGGACCTGCTGCGTCACGGGGGCTCCTCCCACTCCGCCCCGCCGTCACCACTCGGCGGCGGGCGCGCCCCCCGACCATACGACATGGCTTCCCGGGGGCAACGAGGTGTGCCGCGGCGTTCCGCGCGGACGCGTTCCGCCCCCGGCGGCGCTGAACGTGCCGTTCCGGAACGGGTGTCGGCGGTCGGGGCGTCAACATCCTTGCCCGGTGGGCTATTCCGGCCGCCGGCCTGCCGCCGGGGTGGCCTATCTCACCGGTCGTCAACCCTTCCCTACGGTCGCGTAGGTCACAGGGGAAGGTGAATCATGTGCCGACGTGGCAGACGATTCGAAAAGTGACAGCAAAGCGGTGATCGGGTCGTACGTGGCGGTGGGGGACAGCTTCACCGAGGGCGTCGGCGACCCCGGCCCCGACGGGGCGTTCGTCGGCTGGGCCGACCGTTTCGCGGTACTGCTCGCCGACCGGCGGCCCGAGGGCGACTTCCGGTACGCGAACCTCGCCGTGCGCGGCAAACTGCTCGACCAGATCGTGGCGGACCAGGTCCCGCGGGCCGTGGAACTCGCGCCCGACCTGGTGACGTTCTGCGCGGGCGGCAACGACATCATCCGTCCCGGCACCGACCCGGACGAGGTGGCGGAGCGCTTCGAGAAGGCGGTCGCCCGACTGGCCTCCGCCGCCGGCACCGTGATGGTCACCACCGGTTTCGACACCCGCGGCGTCCCCGTCCTCAAGCACCTGCGCGGCAAGATCGCCACGTACAACGGGCATGTGCGGGCCGTCGCCGACCGCTACGGCTGCCCGGTGCTCGACCTGTGGTCCCTGCGGGCCGTCCAGGACCGCCGCGCCTGGGACCACGACCGGCTGCACCTGTCGCCCGAGGGGCACACACGCGTGGCGCTGCGCGCCGGCCAGGTCCTCGGCGTCGACGTCCCGGCCGACCCCGAGCAGCCGTGGCCTCCGCTGCCGCCGCGCGGCACCCTCGAGGTCCGGCGCGACGACGTCCACTGGGCGCGGCAGTACCTGGTGCCGTGGATCGGCCGCCGGCTGCGCGGCCAGTCCTCGGGGGACCACGTGACCGCCAAGGGCGCGCTGTCGCCGGCCGACATCAGGTCGCGGATCGCGGCGGTGGCCTGAGCCCGGACGGGGGGACGCGATGTCCCGGCGCCGACCGGTCCGGGTCGAGGACGCCGACCGGCCAGGGCCAGAGCATGAGGTCCCTGGACGCCGACCGGTCCGGGACGTGAGGGCCGGGACAGTGAGCGGGCCGGGACGTGACAGCGCGGCGCCGACCGGTCCGGGACGGACGGCAGGGCCCGATGCTCCGGGCCGGGACGGTGGGGGCCGGGAAACCGACGCGTCCGGGCCGGGACGCCGAGGGGTCCGGGCCGGGACGTGAGGGTCAGGCGCCGGCGGGGCTGGGACGGACGGCAGGGTCCGCACACCGACCGGCCGCACCGGCGCCGCGACGCACGGCACCCGGGGCCGGGCCGGTGCGCCGGGCCCTCACGTCCCGGCCCGCCGGGCGTCCCGTCCCCGGCGGTGCCTCACCGGCCCGCGCCCGCCAGGTCACCGGGGTCCAGCCCGAGTTCCCGGGCGAGCGCCTCGTCCACCCACCGCCGCGCCCGGGCCCGGGGCACCGTGCCGCCGTAGGCGGTCAGCTGCACGGCGAGTCCGTCGAGCAGGGCCGTCAGACGCACCGCCGCTGCGGCGGGGTCCGGGCAGGCGAACTCGCCCGCGGCCACGCCCTGCGCCACGACCTCGGTGATCGCCGCCTTCCACCGCTCGTCCAGGTTCCGCGCGACCTCCCGCAGCGCGGGCTCACGCAGCGCGGCGGCCCAGCCCTCTATCCACAGCCGCCAGCCCTTGGCCTGTCCCGTCGGCGCGTACCAGCGCACCGCGGCCCGCAGCCGCCGCACCGCTGACGTGCGCCGGCCGAGCAGCCTGCCCAGGTGGGCGAGGTCGTCCTCGGCCGCACGCGCGAACGCGGCGGCGACCAGCCGCTCCTTGGACGAGAAGTGGTAGAGCACCAGGGCGTTGCTCACCCCGAGCGCCGAGGCCACGTCGGCGATCCGGACCGCCGCGACACCCCGCGCCTCGATCTGCCCGATGGCGGCCCGCAGCAGCTCCTCGCGCCGCTCCGCCACGCTCAACCGCACCTTCGCCACGCGGTCACCCTATGGCCCGGCCGGAGCTCACCCCACGACCCGCGGGCTGGGACGGTCCCTCGCGGGCCGCGCCGGGGCGGCGTTCCCCGCCGGGCCGCCCCGCCGTGACGGCCTCCACCCGCCCTCCCCGGCCCCACCCGGACCGGGGCGTCTTCGCCGCGTACGACGGGCGGGACCGGGCCGGGGGACACCGGGCCGTCCGGGCACCGCCCGCGGCCGTCGGCGTGCGGCGACCATAATGGAGCCCTGACCCACTCCACCTGGAGGTACCGTGGCCGGTTCCCGTTCCCTGAGCTCCGGACTGCGCGCACTGCGGCCGGCGGCCTTCGGCGCGGATCCGAGCGGTGAGCGCATGGCGCGCATCCGGCGCTCGCCCCACTTCGAGAACGGCGTCTTCCGCAATCCCGGCGGCGTCGCGCGGACCCGGCCCTCCGGCTCGGCCCTGGACTTCGCCAAGGTCTACTTCGACGGGGACGTGCGCCCCCGCCGGGCCCCGTGCGGCACCGTCCCCGTGCACGCCACGACGCTCGCCGACCTCGCCCGGCCGCCCGCCACCGGTCTGCGGCTGACCTGGATGGGGCACTCCAGCGTGCTGGCGGAGACGGACGGGCGGCGCGTGCTGTTCGACCCGGTGTGGGGCGAGCGCTGCTCCCCGTTCCCCTTCGCCGGTCCACGCCGGCTGCACCCGGTGCCGCTGCCGCTGGCCGCGCTCGGACCGGTCGACGTGGTCGTCATCTCGCACGACCACTACGACCACCTGGACATGCCCACCATCAGGGCGCTGGCCGGCACGGACACCGTCTTCGCCGTGCCGCTCGGCGTCGGCGCCCACCTGGAGCGCTGGGGCGTGTCCGCCGATCGCCTGCGCGAGCTGGACTGGCACGAGGCGACCGAGGTGGGCGGGCTGACACTGACCGCGGCCCCGGCCCGGCACTTCTGCGGCCGGGGCCTGCGCAACACGCAGCACACCCTGTGGGCGTCCTGGGTCGTCGCCGGCGAGCGGCACCGGATCTACCACAGCGGGGACACCGGCTACTTCGAGGGATTCCGGGACATCGGCGCCGGCCACGGCCCGTTCGACGCCACGATGATCCAGATCGGGGCGTACTCGGAGTTCTGGCCGGACATCCACATGACCCCCGAGGAGGGCATGCGCGCCCACCTGGACCTGCAGGGCGGCGCTCCGGGCGGGGTGCTGCTGCCGATCCACTGGGGGACGTTCAACCTGGCGCCGCACGCGTGGGCGGAGCCGGGGGAGTGGACGAAGGACGCGGCCGAGGAGGTCGGGCAGGCGGTGGCGTTCCCGCGGCCGGGCGAGCCGTTCGAGCCGACGGGGAAGCTTCCCGTCGAGCCGTGGTGGCGGGCGGTGTCGCACCCGTGGCGTCCTCCGCGGATCGCCAGGGGTGTGGTCGGGACAGGTAAGGAAGATCTCGACCTCGCTGGGGAGCGGTGAGCGGAAGCCACCAGGGGAGCAGCGCTGTGTGCCGCTGCCGACACGGCGATTGGCGTCATCGGGCTTGGTCGTCCGCGTCCGGCGGGTGCCTGAGGAGGGCACTGTTTCCTCAGGAGTGTCGCAAAGCCGGTCGAGTCCCAACCGATAGGCGGAGCCACGAGACAGCGTGTTTCCACCGATCGCGGAGAGCTTCAGAACGAGGTTGTCCGCTCCGGTAGCGTTCAACCAATCCGGTCGGTGGACTCACGGCTGGGGCAGTCAGTAGGAAAACCGGCGGCAGGTGCGGCTGGGGGACATCGGCAGAGGAACCGGACGATGGCCACGGTCTACCGCGTGCCCTGCTGCGCCGCACCGGAGGCCGCCTCCAATTGGTCGGTCACGATATCGAGTTGCGGTACGGACCGGACGGTCACTGGTACCCGTTCCGCAAGCAGTCCGGCCAGTGGTGGCCGGCCGGCCCTCCCTCCCAGGACGCTGTGGAGGCTGTACGGCGGGCTCTGCTGGGGAACTGACGGTACTTCTGCCAAGGTCTCGAGGCGGTAGCTCGGCGTATCTGGTCGGCATGGTGCTGGGACTCAGAAACCAGGAACCGGTCTAGTCATTCGCCTGCCGGACAAGGCCGTCCCCCTTCATGGCCGCGAGCGTGGACACGCCCTGCGTGGGCGGCGGGGCGGCCCGGGCTCGACCGACCGCAATCCCCTGGCCGGACGACAGCACCGGCGACTCGCACAACGCCCACTCGAGTCTCGAAGAGACCCGGTCGGCGGAACTCGACGGTGTGGCCGTGGTCATCGTCAAGATCTGTGGATCGGTCCAGGCTGAGGCGGCCTGGTGGACATCCTGATCTTGATGTTGTTCTCGCCGTGACGAGTGACTTCGTGCAGGCCCAGTCGCCGGTAGAGGGCCTGGGCCCGCTGGTTGACGACGAGGACGTCCAAGGTCAAGTCCCAGCCCTGCCGGCGGGCCTGGTGCAATAGGCAGCGGATGAGCCGGCTGCCGATGCCGCGCCCCTGGTGGTCGGGGTGGAGCTCGATCCGCGCCAGGTAGATCTCCGTTGGCCGGTGCTCGACGTGGAGCATGCCCACATCGGCGCCGTCGGCGGTGACGATCTGCCATCCGTCCGGGGTGAACACACGGGCGTGGAAGTCGCGCTGGATCTGCTCGTCCCAGCCCCAGACGGCCGTTACGTAGGCACCCATGGCGGCTTTGTGGAGTCGGAAGCAGAACTCGCTGTCCGCGGAGGTGGCCGGCCGCAGGCCGATGGCGGTCATGACGCTCGCTCCACTGAGCTGAGCACGGACGTGCCTTCCCGGCCGGTGCTGCGAAACACCGGTCTTGCTCGGTGACCTGTCGATCAACTACCCGGGAAGGTACGTCCTCCCCGAGCCGATCCACAGGTCGAACTGGCGGATGGCGTGAGGCTCACATGGAGCGGACGGCGCTTCCTGGGAGAACTCCACGCTTTGTGGACGCAGCACGAGGAAAACGGGCCTCCTCCCGAAGAAGGCGCCGCCCCGCCCCCCGTGGCCAGGGCCACGGCCGGGGAGGCGGTCGCGGCCCAGTCCGACACGCCGGGTGACCGCGCCGGGCGGGCCGCGGACGACCCGGGCGACCCGCGTACCGCCCCGGCGGGCTGACCGCGGGCGGGAGACGGACGGACGGCGGGGCCGGGAGCCCAGGGCTTCCCGGCCCCGCCGTCCGTCCGTGTGACCGGGTCTGACCAGGTGTGACCGTTCGTTTTCGGCCCGGTGCGGTGGGCCGGAGCGATGGTTCGGTCTGTCGTGCGAACCCTCATACCAGAGCGGGACGCTCCGTGCGGGAGTTTGGCAACTGCCCACCGCCGGTCGCGCGGGGGCAACTACGGTGAGTCGTCACCGGGCGACGAGGGGCCGTTCCTTTCGTCCCCGCCGCCCGGTACAGCGATGGCGCACGCCCGCCCGCGCACCGGGCGCGGGCACCGGGCCCGACGGACCAGTACGGGGAACAGATGTCTCACCTCCGCGCACCGGCCACACGTGCGGACCGCCGTGAGGGCGGCCGGCACGGGCGGCCGGTCGCCCGCCCCGCGCCCGCGCCGGTCGACACCCCCCTGCGGCCCCAGCTCCTGCGTCTGGCGGTGCTGCCGCCGGTCGCCGTCGCCCTCTCGGGCGCCGCCGTCGTGCTGTTCACCGTGCGCTCCACCGGCGCGCACCCCGGCCCCTCCCTGTGGGCGGTGCTCGCCGGGGGAGTATCGGTCACCCTCGCGGGCATCGTCATCGCCGCCGTCGCCGCGACCCGAGCCGCGACGGCGGTACACGACCGCATCGACGTCCTGCGCCGTGGCACCGCACGCCGCGAGGCCGAGCTGCGTGCCCTCGTCGACGGGCTCCGCCAGGGCGAGGTCCCGCCGCGGCGCACGCCGCACCGCGCTCCTCCCGCCGGCGGCGACGAGTTCGAGCTGCTCGACGCCGACCTGGCGCGCGCGCACGACGGGGCGGTCACCGCCGTCGTACGGGCGGCCCAGCTTTCCGGCCAGGCGGGCAACGAGCAGAAACTCGAGGTCTTCCTCAACCTCGCCCGGCGCCTGCAGTCCCTGGTGCACCGTGAGATCTCGATCCTCGACGAGCTGGAGAACGAGATCGAGGACCCCGACCTGCTCAAGGGCCTCTTCCACGTCGACCACCTCGCGACCCGCATCCGCCGCCACGCCGAGAACCTCGCCGTGCTCGGCGGGGCCGTCTCCCGGCGCCAGTGGAGCCACCCCGTCTCCATGACCGAGGTGCTGCGCTCCGCGATCGCCGAGGTCGAGCAGTACTCACGGGTCAAGCTGGTGCCGCCGGTCGACGGCACCCTGCACGGCCATGCCGTCGCCGACGTCATCCACCTGCTCGCCGAACTGGTCGAGAACGCCACGCTGTTCTCCGCGCCGCAGACGCAGGTCCTGCTGCGCGCCGGCCTCGTCACCTCCGGGCTCGCCGTGGAGGTCGAGGACCGCGGCCTCGGCATGCCGGTGGCCGAACAGGCGCGGATGAACGCACTTCTCGCGGACCCCGACCAGGTCAACGTCGCGAGCCTCGTCGCGGACGGCCGCATCGGCCTGTTCGTGGTCTCGCAGCTCGCCAGGCGGCACGGGATCTCCGTCCGGCTGCAGAGCAACATCTACGGCGGTGTGCAGGCCGTGCTCGTCGTACCGCAGGCGTTGCTGGGGGCGCCGCACGGCGACCAGGACGACGCCCGCACGCCACAGCCGCTGTCGCCCGCGCCGGCGGGCAGGCGGCGGCCGCTCCCACTGCCCCCGCCGCAGCCCGCGCACCGTCCCGGTCCGCCGGGCTCGGGAGCGTTCCCTTCGCCACGCCACGCGGCCGGGGCGCACGCCGCCGTCCCGGAGACCGGGGTGCGTGTCGCCGCCTCGGACGCGGGCGGCGGCCGCCACGCCGGTCCGTACGCCCCTGGCGCGGACGGCGGTCACCCGGGGCCCACCGTCCCGGACGGCGTTCACCCCGGATACGCGCGCCCCTCCGGGTCCAGCACCCCGGACGACGCCCACCCCGGGACGCCGCGCCCCTCCCGGTCCGCCGCCCCGAACGGCGGTCACCGCGGTGCCGCTGCCGCGGCCGAAGGCCCGTCCGGGTTCGCCTCTCCGATCGGCGGACGCCGCGCCGCGGACGTTCCGCGGGACGAGGCGATCCGTGCGCCGGGCGCCTACGCCGAGGGCGTGCTGGGCGGGCACGCCGACGCGACCTACCCGGGCATGAGCGGCAGCCGAGCCGACCATGCCGCTCCGGGCGTGGGCCCCACCGCCTCAGGCGTGAGCGGCGAGCACGTCGACCCGGCCGCGTCGAGCCCGGCCGGCGGGTATGCCGGTCCCGGCCTTCCGGACGTCGGGGGCGGGCAGGCCGCTACCGGTCTTCCGGACGTGGGGGGCGGGCAGGCCGGTACCGGCGTCCAGGGCGCCGGTGCGAGTGACGGCTGCGCCGGTTCCGCCTCGGCGGAGCAGCCCGGTGACGCGCGCCCCGCCCCGGCGGGGCCCAACGGCGCGCCGGCGCCCCTGCCCCGGCGCGCTGACCGGGGGCAGCGGCCCAATCCCGCCGACGCCGCGCCCGGCATCAGGCCCGAGTATCGTCCCACCGTCGCGACGACCACGGCGGTGCCGCTCACTCCGCGTGTCGGCGCCGTACGCGGCACCATGGGCCGGCCCCAACTGCCCCGGCGCCGCGCCCAGGAGCACATCGTGCCGCAGCTGCGCGGCGGCCCGGCGCCCCGCCGCGACAGTGAGGAGCCCGTCGGCCACGACCCCGGCCTGATGGCGGCCTTCCAGCGCGGCGTCGGTCTCGCCGAGGCCCGCCAGCACCTGGAACCGGACCACCTCCCCAGCCCGCAGCGGACCAGTCCGGAGTGGCCCGGCCTGCAGCCGCTCCCTCGGCAGTGGACCGCTCCGGAGGCACCCCTCCTGAAGCCGGCGCGACCGGAGCGGGCCAACCCGGAGGAGCCCCACCCTGGTCCGCTCCACTCGGAGTGGACCAGGCCGGAGGCGTCTCCCTCGGAGCCGCCCCGTCCGGAGAGAACAACCGTGGAGGAGTTCCGCCCGCAGCCGTCCCGCCAGGAGTGGGCGGGTGCGGAGGGGCCCCGCCCGGAACCGTCCCACTGGGAGCCCTCAAGCCCGGAGCGGACAACCCTCGGGCAGTTCAGCCCGGAGCCGACCCGTCAGGAGGGGACCGGCCCGGAGCCGCCCCGTCAGGAGCGGATCAGCCCGGAGGGGACCGGCCCGGAGGGGACCGGCCCGGAGCCGCCCCGCCCGGAACCGTCCTCCCCGGAGTGGGTCCCGGCGCCGGCCGGTCCGGGGCCGGTGCGGGAAGCCGGACTGGCGCTTCCCGCCGAGGCCTTCGTCCGGAGCGTGCCGGCCGTGGGCGCGCCGTCCCGGGACGCGGCCGCCACCCCCGCCCCCGGAGCCGTGCCCGAGCCCGCGTCCGCCCCTCCCGGTCCGGACGGCCCGCGGCACGGTGTGCCCCCGACCGGGGACGACCTCACCGTCCGGCCCGACGGGAGCGCCCCCGCCGGATGACCGGACCGCTGCCCACCCCCACCCCCACCCGCGACCCGCTGCGCACTTCGGGCGCCGGCGCGGTCCTTCGCACCCCGAGGAGTCGATCCACCATGGCGAGCGATGCGCCGACCCGTCACGTGTCCGATCTCGACTGGCTGATGAGCGGCCTCGTGCAGCGCGTACCGCACACCACGAGCGCGGTGCTGCTGTCCTGCGACGGCCTGGTCAAGTCCGTCCACGGCCTCGACCCGGACAGCGCCGACCACATGGCCGCCCTGGCCTCCGGCCTGTACTCCCTCGGCCGCAGCGCCGGCGTCCGCTTCGGTGACGGCGGCGACGTGCGGCAGGTCGTCGTCGAACTCGACTCGACCCTGCTCTTCGTGACCACCGCCGGGTCCGGCACGTGCCTGGCCGTGCTCGCCGGCCGCGAGACCGACGCCGCGGTGCTCGGCTACGAGATGGCGATGCTCGTCAAGAGCGTCCGCCCGTACCTCGTGACCGCGCCCCGGCAGCACGCCGTCGAATCCACGGCGCCGAGGCCTTGAGCGCGGCCGCGGCCGGCGACGGGCCCTGGCTCGACGACGCGGCCGGACGGCTGGTGCGCCCCTTCACGGTCAGCAACGGCCGGACCCGGCCCAGCGTCGCACTCGACCTGATGTCGCAGGTGATGTCCACCGGGGCCACCCCGCTCGGCTACCTCGGCCCCGAGCACACCCAGGCACTGCACCTGGCCCGCGCCCCGGTCCCGGTCGCCGAGGTCGCCGCCCATCTGAGGCTGCCGGCGGCGGTGACCAAGGTGCTGCTGTCCGACCTCGTCGACTGCGGGGCGCTGACGACCAAGTCCCCCGCGTACCAACACCATCCCACCGACCGGGCCCTTCTGGAGGCAGTGCTCGATGGACTACGACGCCAGCTCTGACCACGACGACGGCATCGACCCCTTCCCGACCGCGCTGAAGATCCTGGTGGCCGGCGGGTTCGGGGTGGGCAAGACGACCCTCGTCGGCGCGGTGAGCGAGATCGCCCCGCTCAGCACGGAGGAGCTGCTCACCACGGCCGGCGCGGCCACGGACAGCCTCGACGGCATCGAGAACAAGGTCGAGACGACCGTGGCGATGGATTTCGGCCGCATCACCCTGGACGCACACCACGTGCTGTACCTGTTCGGCACTCCCGGGCAGGAGCGGTTCTGGTTCATGTGGGACGAGTTGTCGGAGGGCGCGCTCGGCGCCGTGATCCTCGCCGACACGCGGCGCCTGGAGGAGTGCTTCGCCGCCGTCGACTTCTTCGAGCAGCGCGGCCTCGCCTTCGTCGTCGCCGTCAACGAGTTCGACGGCGCCCACCGCTACGACCCCGAGGAGGTGCGGGCCGCGCTCGCCCTCGACGCCCGGATCCCCATCGTCCGTTGCGACGCCCGCATCTCCAGCTCGGCCGTCCAGACCCTGCTCACCCTCGTCCGGCACCTCATCGCCCACGCACCCGCCCCCGCGCCGAGACACGGCGCGCACCGGTGATCACCGCGGCAGCGTTCCCGCACACCGCCAGGCGATCCCCGCACACCGCCACGGAGCCGCACATGAGTCACGTCCCGAGCGACGGAGCCCGGCCATGAGCTACGACCCGCCGCGCCCGTCCGGTCGCCTGCTGGTCACCCCGGAGGACAGGGAGGCCCCGGCCCGCACGCTGCGGCTGCGCGGGCTGGGGCTGGGGGAGCGCCCCGAGCCCGCCCTCGACGCGTTCGCGGCCCACCTGGCCGAGCGCGCCGGAGCGCCGTACGGAATGGTCAACTTCCTCGACGAGCGGGGGCAGTTCTTCGCCGGTCTGCACACCCCCGAGGGGGCGGGGCGGGTGGTCCGGCCGGCCGCGGACGGAAGCGGCATCCGGGTGGCGATGGGCCGCCGCCTGCCGCGCGACCACGGCTTCTGCCCCCACGTCGTGGTCCGCCGCAAGGCGCTGGTGCTGGACGACGTCTGCGACTACCCGCGGTTCGCGGGCAACCCGGTCGTCGACGAGTTCGGCATCCGCTCCTATCTGGGCGCGCCGCTGCTCGACAGCACGGGGATGGTGCTGGGGACGGTCTGCGTCGTCGACGTCGCGCCGCGCCCCTGGGGCCGGGAGGGCCTTCGGACCATCAAGTCGGCGGCCGCGCAGCTGGTTTCGCGCATCGAGGGACGGGAGGCGGAGGGCCTCCCCGGCTGACGCGGCGGCCCGCGGCCGCCGCCGGACGGAAAGGCCCAGGTGAGGGCGTGCAGAAAAGCTGTGGCGGTGCTTAAGAAAACCTCGATGGACCCGCGCGCCCGCATGCGGCAGATTGCTACGCGTTTCCACCCCTCTCCCCGGATCCGGCTCCCTCAGGCGTGCCCGGACGGTGGGCTGAACCACAGGAGCCATAGCGTTGAAGGCGCTGGTCAAGCTGAAGGCGGAACCCGGGTTGTGGCTCGCGGACGTCCCCGAGCCCGCCGTCGGTCCCGGTGACGTCCTGATCAAGGTCCTGCGGACCGGCATCTGTGGGACGGACCTGCACATCCGCGCCTGGGACGGCTGGGCGCAGCAGGCCGTCAGCACCCCGCTCGTGGTCGGGCACGAGTTCGTCGGCGAGGTCGTCGAGACCGGCCGCGACGTCACCGACATCCGGCCCGGCGACCGGGTCAGTGGTGAGGGGCACCTGGTGTGCGGCAAGTGCCGGAACTGCCTGGCCGGGCGCCGGCACCTGTGCCGGGCGACCGTCGGGCTGGGCGTGGGCCGTGACGGCGCGTTCGCCGAGTACGTCGTCCTGCCCGCCACCAACGTGTGGGTGCACCGGGTCCCCGTCGACCTGGACGTCGCCGCGATCTTCGACCCGTTCGGCAACGCCGTGCACACCGCCCTGTCGTTCCCGCTCGTCGGCGAGGACGTCCTCATCACCGGGGCCGGCCCGATCGGCCTGATGGCCGCCGCGGTGGCCCGGCACGCCGGGGCGCGCAACGTCGTGATCACCGACGTCAGCGAGGAGCGGCTGGACCTGGCCCGCAAGATCGGCGTGAGCCTGGCCCTGAACGTCTCGGAGGCCACGATCGCCGACGGTCAGCGCGAGCTGGGGCTCCGGGAGGGCTTCGACATCGGTCTGGAGATGTCCGGCCGGCCCGAGGCGATGCGCGACATGATCGCCAACATGACGCACGGCGGCCGGATCGCCGTGCTCGGCCTGCCGTCGCAGGAGTTCCCGGTCGACTGGTCCCGGATCGTCACCTCCATGATCACCATCAAGGGCATTTACGGCCGCGAGATGTTCGAGACCTGGTACGCCATGTCGGTGCTGCTGGAGGGCGGGCTCGACCTGGCCCCCGTCATCACCGGCCGGTACGGCCACCGCGACTTCGAGGCGGCGTTCGCCGACGCCGCGAGCGGCAGGGGCGGCAAGGTCATCCTGGACTGGACCGTCTGACGACCGCCCGCCCGACCGCCCTGCCTCCACCGCACATCTCCCCTTCCGCGCCAGCACTTCCAGGAGCACCCCTCATGTTCGACTCCGTGCGTGACGACCTCCGCGCCACCCTCGACGAGATCCGCGCCGCCGGCCTGCACAAGCCCGAGCGCGTCATCGGCACCCCCCAGTCCGCCACCGTGCAGGTCACCGCAGGCGGCCGCCCCGGCGAGGTCCTCAACTTCTGCGCCAACAACTACCTCGGTCTGGCCGACCACCCCGAGGTGATCGCCGCCGCCCACGCGGCGCTGGACCGCTGGGGCTACGGCATGGCGTCCGTACGCTTCATCTGCGGTACGCAGGAGGTGCACAAGGAACTGGAGGCCCGTCTGTCGGCGTTCCTCGGCCAGGAGGACACGATCCTGTACTCCTCCTGCTTCGACGCCAACGGCGGCGTCTTCGAGACGCTGCTCGGCCCGGAGGACGCGGTCGTCTCCGACGCGCTGAACCACGCCTCGATCATCGACGGCATCCGCCTGTCCAAGGCCCGCCGCTTCCGCTACGCCAACCGCGACATGGCCGACCTGGAGCGGCAGCTGAAGGAGGCGGCCGAGGGCGGGGCACGCCGGAAGCTGATCGTCACCGACGGCGTCTTCTCGATGGACGGCTACGTGGCCCCGCTGCGCGAGATCTGCGACCTCGCCGACCGCTACGACGCCATGGTCATGGTCGACGACTCGCACGCGGTCGGCTTCGTCGGACCCGGCGGCCGCGGCACCCCCGAGCTGCACGGCGTCATGGACCGCGTCGACATCATCACCGGCACGCTCGGCAAGGCCCTCGGCGGCGCCTCAGGCGGCTACGTCGCCGCCCGCGCGGAGATCGTCGCCCTGCTGCGCCAGCGCTCCCGGCCGTACCTGTTCTCCAACACGCTCGCCCCGGTCATCGCGGCGGCCTCGCTGAAGGTGCTGGACCTGCTGGAGGAGGCGGACGACCTGCGCGTCCGGCTCGCCGAGAACACCGAGCTGTTCCGGCGCCGCATGACGCAGGAGGGCTTCGACGTCCTCCCCGGCGACCACGCCATCGCGCCCGTGATGATCGGCGACGCGGCGAAGGCCGGCCGGATGGCGGAGCTGCTGCTGGAGCGCGGCGTGTACGTGACCGGCTTCTCCTACCCGGTCGTCCCGCAGGGCCAGGCCCGCATCCGCGTCCAGCTGTCCGCCGCGCACTCGGCGGACGACGTCAACCGCGCGGTGGACGCGTTCGTCGCGGCCCGGGAGGCCTGGGAGAACGAGGCCTGACCGCGGGTGGGTCAGGAGAGCCAGTCGGTGCAGCTGCTCGGGCCGAGACGGGCGCCGGTGTCGGTGAGCACGTCCCAAAAGTCAGTTGTGCCGCGGGCACGTCACCCGGACGGGCCAGGAGAGCCGCCACGGCTTGACTTCGAACGTACTCGATTGCCTAAGGTTCCGATCACGGACTCCCGCCCACGGGTACGCCCTGCCGCCGAGAACCACGGTCGCGAACGGCGACTGTGAAAGCGGCGGGAAGCGCGACCGCCGACCCGGCCTGGCCGGTTCTCAGGGCAGAGGTGATCCTATGAAGGTGCTGGTGACGGGTGGGACGAGCGGACTCGGACTCGCGATGGCCTCCGCCCTGGCCGCGACGGGAGCCGCCGTCGCGCTCACCGGGCGGTCCGGCGAGCGTGCGGAGTCCGTCGCCGCGGGTCTGCCGGGAGCGACCGGCGTCGAGATGGACGTGCGGGACGAGTCGTCGGTGGCCAGGGCCGTCGACCAGGCGTGGTCGCGGCTCGGCGGCATCGACATGCTGGTGAACAACGCCGGGATCGGCATGCGCACGGTCAACCCGCGCTTCATGACAGAGCCGCAGGGCTTCTGGGAGGTACCGCCCGACGCCTTCCGCGCGGTGATCGACACCAACCTGACCGGCTACTTCCTGGTCGCCCGCGAGATCACGCCCCGGATGCTGGCCTCCGGCGGCGGCCGCATCGTCAACATCTCGATGAACCACTCGACCATGCGGCGCGCCGGCTTCGTCCCCTACGGGCCGTCGCGTGCCGGCAGCGATGCGCTGTCCCGCATCATGGCGGCCGACCTGCGGGGCACGGGCGTCACCGTCAATCTGCTGCTGCCCGGAGGCGCGACCGTCACCGGGATGCTCCCCTCGCACGTCGTCGCCGAGGGCCATGGCTTCCTGAGCCCTGAGGTGATGGGCCCGCCCATCGTCTGGCTGGCCTCCGACGACGCGTCCGGCGTGCACGACGAGCGCATCGTCGCCGCCGAGTTCGAGCAATGGCTGCGGGACTGGGAGAGCCGACGGTGAGGGCGTGAGCGTGCGTGTGGGCCCGCGGGCCGGGGCGTGCGGGCCTGGGGTTGGGTGCCCGGGCCTACCCGGTCCGCGCCGGGAAGGGCCGGCCGGGTCGGGCCGTCCGCAGGTTGCGATAATCGGCGCATGATCGAAGCGCGGCGGCTGCACATCCTCCGTGCGGTGGCCGACCACCGCACCGTGACGGCGGCCGCCGCCGCGCTGTACCTCACCCCTTCGGCCGTGTCGCAGCAGCTCACGGCCCTGGAGCAGGAGACGGGCCACCGCCTGGTGGAACGCGGCGCCAAGGGCGTGCGGCTCACTCCGGCCGGTGAGATCCTGCTCAGCCACACCAACGCCGTCCTCGCCCAGCTGGAGCGGGCCGAGGCGGAGCTGGCCGCGTACCGCTCGGGCAGCGCGGGCACCGTCACCGTCGCCTCCTTCGCCACCGGCATCGCCCTGGTCGTCGCGCCCGCGGTGGCCCGCCTCGGCGGGACCGCGCCCGGCATCCGCATCCGCGTCCAGGACGCCGAGGGCGACGCCAGCCTGCCGATGGTGCTGGACCGGCAGGTCGACGTCGCGGTCGCCGTGGAGTACCGCGGGGCGCCGCCCGCCGACGACCCCCGCCTGACCCACCTCCCGCTGTACGCCGAGCCCTTCGACGCGGTGGTGCCGGTCAGCCACCGCCTGGCCGACGCCCCCGAGGTTCCGCTCGCCGAGCTGGCCAAGGACATCTGGATCGGCCCCTACCCCGGTAACCCCTGCCACGACGTCGTCGTCCTGGCCTGCGAGAACGCCGGCTTCCAGCCTCGCCTCGAGCACTCCTCGGACGACTTCCGCGCGGTCGTCGCGCTGGCCTCGGCGGACGCCGGGGTGGCCCTCGTCCCCCGCTCCGCGCTGCGCGGCATGGACCTGGCGGGTGTGGTCGTCCGTCCCGTGGACGGTGTGGCGCCCACCCGCCGGGTGTTCGCGGCCGTCCGCAGGGGGTCCGAGGGGCACCCCCTCATCCGCCCGGTGCTCGACGCCCTGGGTGAGGCGGCGCGTGGGCAGGGGCGGCCGCCCTCGGTGTGAGCCTTCGGCAACCTCCGCGTTTCATATCCGGGATAGCCTCCCGGATATGAAACAGGACTCGGAACGGCGGACGCCCGCACCGGAACCGGTCGACGCCCGTCTCGGCGCCCGCCTTGCCGAACTCCGCACCGAACACGGCTGGTCGCTCGGGGAACTGGCGGAGCGCAGCGGCGTGAGCCGGTCCACGCTGTCGCGGGCCGAGCGGGCCGAGATCAGCCCGACCGCCTCGCTGCTCAACCGGCTGTGCCAGGTGTACGGGCGGACCATGTCCCACCTGCTCAGCGAGGTCGAGGCGGAGCACGCGCCGCTGCTGCGGGCCGCCGAGCAGCCGGTCTGGGAGGACCGCGCCTCCGGCTTCGTACGCCGGTCCGTGTCGCCGCCGCACGCCGGGCTGCGCGGCGAACTCGTCGAGGGACGGCTCGCCCCCGGCGCCGACCTCGCCTACGACGGTCCCCCCGTCCCCGGACTCGAACAGCACATCTGGGTGCTGGAGGGTGCCCTGGAGGTGACCGCGCGGGACGTGGTCCACCGCCTGGACACCGGGGACTGCCTGCGGCTGCGGGTGTGGGGACCCACGCGTTTCCGGTGCGCCTCTCCCGCGGACGCCCGCTACGTCCTGGCGGTGGTCCGGCCGTGACGGCGACCGTGCGTCTCCTGGACGCCCCCCGGCTGCTCGCCGGGCTGGACGGGCTGGCCGGCCTGCTCACCGACACCGTGGCGGGCGGCGCGTCGGTCGGGTTCCTCGCACCCCTCGGCCACGCCGACGCGGTCGCCTGGTGGCGGGAGCGTGCCACGGGCGTGGCGGCCGGCCGGCTCGCGGTGTGGGCGGCGTACGACCGCGACCGGATGGCCGGCACCGTCAGCCTCGCCTTCGCCGGCATGCCCAACAGCCGGCACCGCGCCGAGGTCGTGAAGCTGATGGTCCACCCGGACGCCCGCGGGCAGGGCCTCGGCCGCCGTCTGCTGGCCACCGCGGAGGAGGCGGCCGCCGCCGCGGGCGTCACCCTGCTGCACCTGGACACGGAGACCGGCAGCCCCGCCGAGCGCCTGTACCGCTCGGCCGGCTGGACGCGGGTCGGGACGATCCCCGACTACGCGACCGACCCGGCCGGGCTGCTGCGAGCCACCACGATCTACTGCAAACGCGTGGGAGCGGCCGCGGGCGCCGAGTGAGTGTCGGTGGCGGCGACCAGGTCCTGTCGTTCGGATCCGGCCGGCTCCCGAGGACGGTGCCTTCCTGCCGACCCGAGCGGGGTCCGGTGCGTGCGGCCGCCGGCGGTGGGGAGCGCCGGCGCGTTGTCGTCGGCGACCGGTGACCCCGCGGCAGATGTGCGTTCCGGTCCCCGCGACGCCGGGACGGTCCGCCCGGCAGGGCCTAACCTACGGCACATGCCGGACGCCGAAGACGTACGCCGTGTCGCGCTGTCGCTGCCCGACACGACGGAGAAGACCGCCTGGAACATGCCCACCTTCCGGGTCGGGGGGAAGATGTTCGCCACGCTGCCGGAGGACGGGACGTCCGTCGCCGTGCGCTGCCCCAAGGAGGAGCGCGACGAACTGGTGCTGGCCGAGCCGGAGAAGTTCTGGATCGCCGGCCACGAGGCGGGCTTCGCGTGGGTGCGCGCCCGCCTGGCCGCGCTGGAGGACGAGGCGGAACTGCGCGACATCCTCGCCGACTCCTGGCGCCAGGCGGCCCCGCCCCGGCTGCTCGAGGCCCACCCCGCTCTCGGGCTTCCCACCGTGCACTGACGGCCCGCGGGACTGCCGGTGGCACCTGGCATGATCCCTGGCCGGGTACGGCAGCCGGGGCGGAGGGGGGCTCCGCCTGCCGCCGCGCACGACGCCGCACAGCCGGGGGAGGGGAGTACCACACATGACGGGAACGTCCTCGCAGTCGCCGTACGACGAGGCGGCGGGCGCGCGGGGTGCCGCGCGGCCGGGGGAGCCCGCACTCCGGCGGACGGGACACGGCGTCGCCGGGGGCAGGGCGCGGCCCGTCTGGTCGCGGGACTTCGCGCTGTTCTTCGTGGCCCGGGCCGTGGCTCGGCTCGGCGACACCATGCTGCCCGTGGCTCTCGCCGCCGGCCTGCTGCAGCACGGCTACGGAGCGGGCGCGGTCGGGCTCGCGATGGCCTCGACGGCCGCCGCGTTCGCGGGACTCGTCGTCTTCGGCGGGGTCGTCGCGGACCGGTTCAGCACCCGCCGTCTGATGATCGGCGCCGATCTGGTGCGACTGTGCACCCAGGCCCTGGCAGCCGGCCTCTTCTTCTCGGGCCACGTGGTTCTGTGGGAGATCTGCGTGCTCGGGTTCGTCAACGGCGTGGCCGGAGCGGTCTTCCAGCCCGGCGTCGCCAGCACCGTGCCCCGGCTCGCCTCCGACATCCAGGGCGCCAACGGCGCCATACGGATCGCCGAGTCCGCGGCCCAGCTGGCGGGCCCCGCCGTCGCGGGCCTGCTGGTCGGTCTCGCCTCGCCCGGCGGGGTGTTCACGGCGCACGCCGTCACCTACGCGGTCAGCGCCCTTTGCCTGCTGCTGCTCCGGCTGCCCCCGTTCATGACCGGGACGGACGGCCGCCCGTCCGGTCACGGCAGCACGGACTTCAAGGCCGGCCTCGCCGAGGGCTGGCGGGAGTTCAGGGCACGCACCTGGCTGTGGGGCGTCATCGCCGTCTGGTGCCTCTACATGATCGCCGTCTGGGGGCCGACTGTCCCGCTGGTCGCCACGGAAGTGGTCCAGCAGCACGGCCCGCGCGCCTACGGCCTGGTCAACTCCGCCCTCGGCGCCGGCACGGTCGTCGGCGGCTTCCTCGCCCTGCGGCTGCGCCCCCGCCGCATGCTGCGCGCCGGCGCGCTCGCTCTGTTCGCCTTCGCGGCCTTCCCCGCGACCGTCGGTGCCGGGGGAGGTGTCCCGGCCATGGCGGCCGGCGCCGCGGTCGCCGGGGCCGGGATGTCGTTCTGGGGCGTGATGTGGGCGACCAGCGTCCAGACCCAGGTGCCGCCGGACGTCCTCAACCGCATCCACGCCTACGACGTGGCCGGCTCCCTCGCCATGATGCCGGTGGGCCAGGCCCTCGCCGGTCCGGCCGCCGGGGTCCTGGGAGCCGACCGGGTCCTGCTGGCGTCCGGGGCGATCAGCCTGGTCGTGCCGGTGGCGCTGCTCGCGGTCCCCGCGATACGGGACCTGGTGCGGGCCGACGCGACGACGCGCGGCGCGGGCCCGGCCGGGGAGCGGCGGCGGTGAGGCCGCGTTCGGGGAACGGACGCTGACGGCGAACGGACGCCACGAGAGGCGGTGGCTGCCGGGAGGCGGAGCGACGCCGGGTGGACGCTGACGACGGGGAACGGGTGCGCTGTCGGGCGGAGGCTGCCGAGGGGACGCCACCCGACGGACCGAGGCCACCGGCATGCGGACCGGGCCGGGTGCCGCCGAACCGGGATACGACGCGGTAGCGCGGCGCCCGGCCGGCGCGACGGGGCCGGGCCTACGCCCGAGTCGCCGTCCGGCGGCTCTCCAGGAACGGCGTGATCCGCTCCCGCAGCGACCGGGCGTCCAGACCGTGGGCGGCGGCATGCTCCTCCACCCTGCCGTAGCGCCGCAGCTCGCGGCGGCCCACACCGAGCCCGAGGACGCGGTGCGGGACGTCGGCGAGCGCCTCGCCGGTGGCCGCGGCCGACGTGCCCGCCAGGTACGGCTCGACCAGGACGACGTCGGTTCCGGCCGCCGCCGTGGCCCGGCGCAGGGCGGCGGCGTCGAAGGGCCGGACGGTCGCCGCGTACAGCACCGTGACGTCGAGGCCCTCCGTCGCGTCGAGCACCGCGTCCAGCAGCGGCCCGACGGCGACCACGACCCCCGAGCGGCCCTCCCGGACGGTCAGGAAGTGCTCGCCGTCCACCGGCAGGCCCACCGCGTTGGACTGGACGGACAGCCGTACGTACACCTTGTCCTCGCCCGCCGCGACCGCGTGCCGGAGCAGCGTCTCGGCCTCGTCCGGGTGGCCCGGCACGTGGACGGTCCACCCGTCCAGGGTGTCGAGCAGGGCCACGTCCCCGGGGGCCATGTGCGTGTATCCGCCGGCCGGCCAGTCGAAGGAGGCGGCCGCGCTCACCAGCACCGCGCCCGCGCCCTGGTGCCCCAGGTCCAGCTTGACCTGCTCGAAGGGCCGTTCCACGAGGAAGCTGGCGAAGGTGTGCAGCACCGGCCGCATCCCCGTCAGCGCCAGCCCGGCGCCGGCCCCGACGAGGAGCTGTTCACGGATGCCGACGTTGATCACCCGGTCGGGGTGCCTGCGCCGCGCCTCGGCGAAGCCGTCCCTGCCGATCTCGGCGAGGACCACCGCGACCCGCGGATCTTCGTCGAGCAGCCGGGAGACGACGGGGGCGAAGCGGTCACGCATGGTGTCCATGACGAGTGGTCCTTTCGAGGGGCCGGTGACGTGGGAGCGGGGCGGAGGCCGCCGGGACGGGCGGGACCCGGACCGGCCGGGACGGGCGGACGGGACCCGGAACGGGCGGGCGGGGAAGAGAGGGGGAGGGGAGGCGGCGCGGGCGTCACGCGTTTTTCGGCTCGACCCTGGCCACGACGGCGTGCGGGCGGCCCGGATGCGGGGCGGTGAAGGCGGCGTGCAGGGCCTCGTGGTCGCGGCCGTCGACGGTCACCACCGACCAGCCCGCCGCCTCGAACCGGGCCGCGATCCCACCAGGACGCGCGTGGCCGGCGGAGGAGTTGTCGACGACGACGGTGTGCAGCCGGTCGAGCCCCATGGGGCCTGCGAAGGCGATCGCCTCGTGATTGCTGCCCTCGTCCAGTTCGGCGTCCCCGACCAGCACCCACACGCGCGGCCGGCGCAGACCCTGGGCCCGCAGCCCCAGCGCGGTGCCGACGGCGATCGGCAGTCCGTGTCCCAGCGACCCGCTGCCGATCTCGACGCCGGGCACGAGGGTGCGGTCCGGGTGGTGGCCGAGCGGGGAGTGGTAGGTGCCGAAGTCCGGCAGCCACTCCTCGGGCACGAATCCCTTCGCGGCGAGGACGGCGTAGTACGCCATGGGGCCGTGTCCCTTGGACAGCAGGAAGCGGTCCCGTCCGGGGTCGTCCCGGTGCTCGGGGCCGGTCCGCAGGACGCGGTCGTAGAGCACCCACAGCACGTCCAGGGTGGAGGTGGCCGCGGGCCCGTGCTTCTCGTCGCCCGTCATCAGGCCCATCAGCCGGGGCAGGTCGGCGTAGGTGCGCGAGCGCCCGGGTTCGTCGGTGATCGTCATACGGACGATCGTGTGACCTCAAGCGGACTTGAGGTCAAGCCCCGCCCTGCGCCGGTCGCCACAGCGCCCAAATCGGCGACCAGGCACGGCGGAAACGGGTGCGCGACCACCGACCCGAGTGCGGTATTGTTTTCCTGCACGTCGGGCCGAGGGAAACCCCAGGTCAGACGGCACCGGGACGTGGCGCAGCTTGGTAGCGCACTTGACTGGGGGTCAAGGGGTCGCAGGTTCAAATCCTGTCGTCCCGACGGTCGTCGGACCGAAGGCCGCTCTCTCCGTGGAGAGGGCGGCCTTCGTCGTCCCTGCGTTCGGTGTGCTCCGCGGGCCGCGCGCCGCGGCCCGTCCGGCCGTGGTCAGTACACGTGGCCGACGTGGGCGAGCGCCTGCTTCAGCAGGACCCCGTGCCCGCCCGGCATCTCGTTCTGCAACGCGACCGAGAGGGCCTCCTGCGGGCTGAACCACACGAGGTCGAGCGCGTCCTGCCGAGGGCGGCAGTCGCCGGTCACCGGGACGATGTAGGCCAGCGACACGGCGTGCTGGCGGGGGTCGTGGTACGGCGTGATGCCGACCGTCGGGAAGTACTCCGCGACGGTGAAGGGCTGCAGCGAGGCCGGCACCCGGGGCAGTGCCACCGGCCCGAGGTCCTTCTCCAGGTGGCGCAGCAGGGCGTCCCGCACGCGCTCGTGGTGCAGCACCCGGCCGGAGACAAGGGTCCGGCTGACCGTTCCGTCCGGGCCGATACGGAGGAGCAGGCCGATGCTGGTCACTTCGCCGCTGTCGTCGACGCGCACCGGGACGGCCTCGACGTAGAGGATCGGCATGCGGGCGCGTGCCATCTCCAACTCGTCGTGACTCAGCCAGCCGGGCGTGGTTTCGGTCATGTCAGACATTGCTTGATCATACTTTCAAGGACTCCCGCTGCGTGTGTGCGTGTTCGCGTCCGCTGTGACCCGCGCCACACCCGGATGGCTCCCGGGATCGCGCGGTGTCCCCGGCCGCCTCCGTGCGGAGGCCGCTCCGACGGACGCGATCGTCGTGCGAAGGCCGCTCCGACGGACGCGATCGTCGTGCGAGGCCGCCCCGACGGGCGCGGCCGGTACGCGTTCCGTCTCCCCGCACTGCCCGTCGGCATGCGGCCCTCGTGCGACCCGGAGCGGGCAGGGCGGACGGTACGGACGGGGACCGGGGACCCGGCGGTGGACACCGGCGGCCAGGGAACACGGTCGGGACGGCGGTGTCCCCCGGGTTCCGGGGCGGGGCCCCGGCCGTCAGTAGTGGCTGTTCATGGCGGCGCGCACCTCGGCGAGCGTGGCGTCGGCCACGGCCCTGGCCCGCTCGTTGCCCTCGCGCAGCGTCCGGCGGATGCAGCCGCGGTCCCGCGCGTACTCCGCACGGCGGGCCCGGATGGGGGCCAGGTACTCGTTGACCGCCTCCGTCACGGTGCGCTTCAGCGCGGCGGCCCCGGCGGAGCCGATGTCGTCGGCCACCTGCCGGGGTGTGCGGCCCGAGCAGAGCGCCGCCAGCAGGAGGAGGGACGACACCTCGGGGCGGCCGGCCGGGTCGTAGGTGACGGGGGAGGCCGGGACGGCGGTGCCGGGGCCCGGGATCTGGGTGGTGGTGTCCACGAGGTCTCCTGGTGGGGTCGGTGTCGCCGTCGGGACGACACGCCGCCCTTTCCGGGGGACACGGAAAAGGGCCCTCCGTCCGAACGGCCCTGGCATGCCTGAGTGGCGGCCGCTCCTACGAGGAGCGCCACCAGCTGAGACACGACGAGAGACGCATGAGCGCATCACAACGTCCGGACTCCCCGGCACGAGGGGACCGGCAGGCGCACCACCCTGCCTCCTCGCTCCCTCCGCGGCCGGCCGCACGCGGACCCGGGTCAGGGCTTCACGGCCACCGCGCCGAACTGCGGGACCACGGCGGGCGAGGCGGACTCGGGGCGCCAGTGCGAACACGGCACGAGACCCGGCTCGACCAGCTCCAGTCCGTCGAGGAAGGCGGCGATCTCGTCCCGGCCGCGAGCGGTGATCGGGGGCTTGGCGTTCTCGTTCCAGAACTCCATGGCCCGCGCGTTGCCCTCACCGCCGAGGTCGGCGTCGCAGGTGGGGTGGGTCAGGACCAGGAAGCTGCCGGAGGGCACCGCCGCCATGAGACGGCGCACGATCTCCCGCGCCTCGCCGGTGTCCAGGACGAAGTTCAGGACGCCCAGCATCGCAGGTCGCCGAGCACGTCGCCGGCGCCGGGTCCACCCGCCGGTGCGGTGCCCGCGCGACGGCGTCGGGGCCCGCCGCTTCCCGGGCCGCTGCACCCGGACCGGCCGCGCGCTCCCGGTGCCGGTCAGGAGGGCGCCCGGGCCGGGATCCGGGTGCCCGGTAGGCTGGGCGCGCCGCCGCGCGGCGGCCACAGGCACGATGCGCACCACCCAGGCGCCCAGCAGCGCCCGCGACAGAGACCACGAGATGTCCTGCACCCCCTCCCCCCTGCTCACCGCCCCCGAGCTGCCCGCCGGCCCCGTCGACATACGGCTGGTCGTCACCGACATGGACGGCACCCTCCTCGACGACGCCAAGCGCATACCGGCGGGGCTGTGGCCGACATTGGCCGAGCTGCGCCGCCGGGGCGTGCTCTTCAGCCCGGCCAGCGGCCGCCAGTACGCCACCCTGGCCGAGCAGTTCGGCGACGAGGGGCGGGGCATGGTGTTCATCGCCGAGAACGGCACCTACGTCGTCCGCGACGGTGCCGAGCTGAGCTCGGACCCGCTGGCGCCCGCCGCCGCGGCCGGCGTCGTCGGCGCGGTACGGGACCTGGCGCGCCGGGGCGTGGACGTGGGCGCCGTCGTCTGCGGCAAGCGGTCGGCCTACGTCGAGCGGAGCGACGAGGCCTTCCTGGCCGAGGTGCGCAAGTACTACGTCCGGCACCGGATCGTCGAGGACGCGACCGCCGTCGACGACGAGATCATCAAGGTCGCCCTCTTCGACTTCGGGCCGGCCGAGCGGACCACCGCGCCGGCGCTGCACGCGTTCACGGCGACCCACCAGGTCGTCGTCTCCGGCGAGCACTGGGTCGACGTGATGAACGCGACGGCCAACAAGGGCGCCGCCCTGCGCCGCCTCCAGCAGGAACTGGGCATCACGCACGCGCAGACGCTGGTGTTCGGCGACTACCTGAACGACCTGGAGATGCTGGACGCCGCCGAGTGGTCGTTCGCCATGGCCAACGCCCACCCGGAGGTCGTCCGGCGGGCCCGCCACCTGGCGCCCTCCAACAACGACAACGGAGTCCTGCGCACCGTCGCCCGTCTGCTGCACCTGCCGACGGCGGCCCTCTGACGGGCGGGACCCGGGACCGCGGCCGCGAGCCGCGTCGGCGCCTGAAGCCGGGCCCGCCGTCCGGGGACGGGTCCCTGCCCGCCGTGCGTCCGGCGGCGGGGGCGTCCTCGGGCCCGGGCCGGGTGGGTGCGGGCGGTCCGGCAGCGCGGCACGGTCATCCGGCGTGGCTGAGGCACTCCTCGGCCAGGTGCGCGTCGAGCGCGGCGCGCACCAACGCGGCCGCGAGGACGGCCGGTTCCGTCCCGCCCGCCGACCCGGCGAGGCGGTCGGCGTCCTCGGGCAGGCCGAGGCGCCGCGCCCCGGACAGCGCCTTGGCGTCCAGGTACGGCGCCACCTCGGGCCACACGCGCTGTACCTCGCGCAGGAAGATGTCCGCGCCGGCCGGGCCGAGGCCCGGCACCTCCCGCAGGAGACGGCGCAGCACGGACACGTCGCCGTCCGCCGCCGCGCGCAGCCGGCGCAGGTCGCCGCCCCAGCGCTCGGTCAGCAGCTTCGCGCCGTCGCCGAGCTGGGTGGACGTGCGCTCGTCGTAACGACGGTAGCCGCCACGGCCGAGCGCCTCCACGCGCCGGTGCCGGCCTGCCTCGGCCATGCGGTGCGGGTCGCGCAGCCCGGCGTCGAACAGCTCCCGGGCCGTGGCGATCGCGACGGATCCGCGGATGCGGGCGCTGAGGAGCACGGCGAGCACCAGCACCTGGTACAGCGGCTGCGGGGTGTTCCGCAGCCCGATGCCGGCCTCCTCGGCGAACGTCCGGCCGTGTGCCCCGACCAGCTCCCGCAGGAGCCGGGCGTCACGCTCCGTCACCGGGCCGCCTCAACGGGTCGTGGCCCAGGGGCATCAGCCGCCGCCTGCGTGTGCTGTCGGCGTCCTCGACCTCCGGCTCGTGCTCCGTCATGTGGCCCCCTTCCGTCGGTACGTGCGGCGGGACGACGCCGGGGCCGGTCCTGCCGGGGGTCAGTCCCCCCGGGGCCAGTTCTCGGCGTCGAACATCCAGCGCTGCTTCTCCAGTTCGGCGGTGATGGCGATCAGCAGGTCCTGGGTGACCGGGTCGGCCTTCTCGGTCGCCTCGATGCGCTCGCGCAGCCTCCTGACGGCGGCGTCCAGTGCCTCGACCATCACCTCGACGACCTCGTTGTCCCGCACCCAGCCGTCCTTCGGGCCGGGCAGGGTGAAGGCCGAGGCGATCGTCTCGGGCCGGCCGTCCGGCGGCACGCCGAGCGCGGCCGCGCGCTCCGCGACCGTGTCGGCGAAGTCGCGTGCCGCCGCCACCACCTCGTCGAGCTGCAGGTGCACGGAGCGGAACCGCGGCCCCACGATGTTCCAGTGCACCTGCTTCCCGATCAGCGAGATGCCGAGGAGGTCCACCAGGGTGCTCTGCAGCGCGTCCCGGGTGACCTGCCGGGCCGCGTCGGGGAGCGTGCTCTTCACTTCAGTCATGGGATGCTTCTCCTTGCGGAGTCGTCTCTGGAGGTCCGGAGCAGTGCGAGGCGCTCCTCCTCGCAGGTCCCGCCCCACACACCCGCGGTCTGTCCGCTGCCCAGGGCGAACGCCAGGCACTCGGTGATCACCGGACAGCGGGCGCAGATGCGCTTGGCGGCGTCGATGTCCTGTACCGCCGGTCCGATAGTGCCCACGGGAAAGAACAGCTCGGGGTCCTCGCCCACGCAGGCAGCACTGCGCAACCACTCCATGGGGGCGCGGGTGCCCGGGGCGGCAGGGCGCAAACACCGCGGTGGCGAGGGTTCCGGCCGCCGCCGGCGACCCGGCCGGCGGCCCGGGAGGGGCCGGTCCCGGCCGGCGGACCGCGTGCCGCGGCCCACCCGTACGCCGGCCGGTGAGCGGGTCGGCGTGTACGGCGGCCGGTGGGCGGATCGGCTCGTGGGTACGGCCGCCGGCGAGCAGCTCGGCTCCCGGATGCGCCGGCCGGGGAGCAGGTCGGCGGGCCGGTACGCCGGCCGGTGAGCGCGTCAGCCGGTCAGCGGGCCGGCCGGCGCCGCGTCAGCGGGCCAGCACCTCGTCCAGGAAGCCGGTCAGGTCCCGGAACACCTCGTCCCTGTGCGTCTCGAGGAACACCTCGTGCCTTGCGCCCGGGTAGATCCGCTCCGTCGCCTTCCCGCCGCTCAGCCGCTCCACCCCGATCCGGCTCCCGGCGAGCGGGACCAGCCGGTCGTCGGCGCCGTGCAGCCACAGCACCGGCAGGGAGCCGACGTCGCCGCCCTCGGCGACGGCCGCGAGAGTCCGGACGAACGCCTCCAGCGTCGGCCGCTTCATCGGGCCGTGCCAGACCAGCGGGTCCGCCGCGTAGGCCGCGCCGACCGCCGGGTCGCGGGAGAGCGAGGCCGGGCTGATCGGCGTGTCGGGGATCTCGTCCAGGGCGAGCAGCCGCCCGGGCAGCTCCCAGGCGCCGATGACGGGGCCCGACAGGACGAGCGCGGCGAGCCCGTCGCCGTACCGCTGGGCGTAGCGGGCCGCGATCAGGCCGCCCATGGAGTGGCCGATCACGACGACGGGCAGGTCGGGATGCGCGGTGCGGGCGAGGAGGGCCGCGGTGTGCACGTCGGTCACCACGTCCTCGAAGTCCTCGATCACCACCCGTTCGCCCGCGGACTTCCCGTGACCCCGGTGATCGGGCGCGACGACGGCCGCGCCGTGCTCCGACAGCACGCCCGCGACCTCCCCGTACCTCCCGGCGTGCTCGCCGTAGCCGTGCACCAGCAGGGCCACGTAGCGGGGCCGGGCGTGCGGCCACTCGTGGACGGTGAGCGGGCCGCGGCTTCCGGCCAGGACGTGCTCGCGGGCTTCGGCCATGGCTCCTCCAGGTACGTCGGGCGGGTCCCGTGGGATCTTCCCAGGCTGCCGACGGGAGGTCTATAGTCCGAGACGGCACAAAACTAGCGGTGCTAATTAAGTGGGCTGTGTGAGGAGTCCTGTCGTGCGCCCCGTGCATTTCGCGGCCGCCCGCCGCACCCCGATCGGCAAGCTGCGCGGAGCCCTGTCCTCCGTCCGTCCCGACGATCTCGCCGCCGCCGCGATCCGAGCCCTGGTCGCCGACGTGCCCGCGCTCGACCCGGCCCGTGTCGACGACGTCTACTGGGGCGCCGCCAACCAGGCGGGCGAGGACAACCGCAACGTCGCCCGCATGGCCGCGCTGCTCGCCGGGCTCCCCGAGTCCGTCCCCGGCGCCACGGTCAACCGCCTGTGCGCCTCGGGTCTGGAGGCCGTCACCACCGCCGCCCGCACCATCGCCGCCGGCGAGGCGGACATCGTGATCGCGGGCGGGTCGGAGTCCATGAGCCGCGCCCCCTTCGTGCTGCCCCGCCCCGACGAGGCCCTGCCGCACCGGATGGAGACCTTCGACACCCGCCTCGGCTGGCGCCTGGTCAACCCGGCGATGAAGGAGCTGCACGGTCTGCTGGCCATGGGCGAGACCGCGGAGGAGGTCGCCGCGCGGTACGGCGTGCCGCGCGAACGCCAGGACGCCTTCGCGCTGCGCAGCCACCGGCTCGCCGCCGAGGCGCGCAGACGCGGTTACTTCGACGACGAGCTGCTGCCCGTCGAGCGCCCCGACGGCGTGGTCGTGGACGGCGACGAGAGCATCCGCGAGGACACCTCCCTCGACAAGCTCGCCCGGCTCAAGCCGGTCTTCCGCGCCGGCGGCACGGTCACCGCGGGCAACGCCTCACCGATGAACGACGGCGCCGCCGGACTCCTCCTGGTCAGCGAGGAGGCCCTGAACGAGCTGGGTCTGGAGTCCCTCGGCCGCTATGTCGCGGGCGCCTCCGCCGGCGTCCACCCCGACGTGATGGGCATCGGACCCGTCCCCGCCACGCGCAAGGCGCTCGCCCGCGCCGGCTGGAGCGTCGGCGACCTGGAGGAGGCCGAGTTCAACGAGGCGTTCGCCGCCCAGGCCCTGGCCTGCGTCGACCAGCTGGGCATCGACCCCGACCTGGTCAACCCCAGCGGCGGCGCCATCGCCCTCGGCCACCCGCTCGGCTGCTCCGGCGCCCGCATCCTCACCACCCTCCTGCACCGTATGCGCCGCACGGGCGCGTCCCGCGGCCTCGCGACGATGTGCGTGGGCGTCGGCCAGGGCAGCGCGGTACTGGTCGAGCGGCACTAGTGCCGCGACAGTGGGCCGGGTGGAGCGTCGGGCGCGCTGATCCGGGATGCGGGGTGGACAGGCGGGCGGGCTGATCCGGGCTGCGGGTGACAGGCGGACCGTAGCGGCACGGACCAGCCACCGGGACGGTTACCCCGACTCCGATGCGTGCGCGTACCATCGGTCTCCGCATGAACACCATCACGCTCTGGCACCTGTCCGGATGGGCTTTCGCGGCGCTGGCCGGTGCGGCCCTGCTCGTCGGCTTCTCCAAGACCGCCGTCAGCGGGGCCAACACCGTCAGCCTCGCCGTCTTCGCCGCCGTGCTGCCCGCGCGCGCCTCCACCGGAGTGCTGCTGCCGGTGCTGATCGCCGGGGACGTGCTGGCCGTCCTGACCTACCGGCGGCACGCCCACTGGCCCACGCTGTGGCGGCTGTTCCCCGCCGTCGCGGCTGGAGTGGTCCTCGGCACGATCTTCCTGGTGTGGGCCGACGACGGGGTCGTGCGCACCTCGATCGGCGCGATCCTGCTGCTGATGGCGGCGGTGACGGTGTGGAGGCGGCGGACGGCTGCCGCGACGGAGGAGCGGCCCGGCACGGTAGCCACCCGCGCCGGCCGGGTCAGGGCCCGCTCCTACGGCGTCCTCGGCGGCTTCACCACGATGGTCGCCAACGCGGGCGGCCCGGTGATGTCGCTGTACCTGCTCTCCGCCGGCTTCCGCAAGCTCGGCTTCCTCGGCACGTCCGCCTTCTTCTTCCTGGTGGTGAACGTCTCCAAGGTGCCCTTCAGCGTCGGCCTCGGCCTCATCGACGGGCGTTCGCTGCTCCTGGACGCGGCGCTCGTGCTGTTCGTGGTGCCCGGGGCCCTGCTGGGCAAGTGGGCGATGCACCGCATCAACCAGCGGCTGTTCGAGCGGCTCGTGATCGCGGCGACCGTCGCGGGCGGGTTGCAGTTGCTCCTGCGTTAGGGCGCCGTCCGGTGTGATCCGTTGATCCGTCCGACAGCGCCCGGACAGCGCCCCGCCGGGAGTCGGCCGGACCGGGTCGGCCTGCCCCTGGCCGGGACCCGGTGGGCCGGTGCGGCACGCGCGGTGCGTCGTCAGGCGGGCCCGGGCGACGTGAGCAGCGAGGGCACGTCGGCGAAGGAGCCGACCACCCGGTCGGGCCGCCCGCTCGCCTCCCGTTCCGTCTCCGGCAGGTACTTGCCGGTCCTGACGAGCACCCCGGTCAGGCCGGCCCGCTGAGCCGCCAGGACGTCCGACTCGATGTCGTCCCCGACCATCAGTGCCTCCTCGGCCCGGACACCCACGTGCGCGAGCGCCGCCTCGAAGAACGCCCGCGACGGCTTGCCGGTGACCTCCGCCTCGGTACGCGCGGCCGCCTCCAGCCCCATCAGGAAGGCACCGGAGTCGAGTTGGAACCCCTGGGCGGTCCGCCAGTACAGGTTCCGGTGCATGGCGACCAGCCGGGCGCCGCGTTGCAGGTGCCCGAAGGCCCGGTTCAGCGCGGCGTAGTGGAACTCCGGACCGGCGCCGCCGACGACGACCACGTCCGGCGCGGTGACGGTGTCGCACGGATCGAGGACGGTGACGCCGGTCAGGTCCTCGGCGATGTCGCCGCTGTTCAGCAGTGAGCAGCGGGCTCCGGGCACGCGGTCGGCGAGGTACGCGGCGGTGGCCGCGGGCGCGGTGAGGATGTCGTCGGTGCCGACGGCGAAGCCCGTCGCCGTCAGCGCCTCGGCGATCGCGGCGCGGGTGCGGGACGTGGTGTTGGTGAGCAGCACGACGCCGAGGCCGGCGGCCCGGATCTCGCGCAACGCCTCCACCGTGCCGGGCAGTGGCCGCCAGGAGACGGTGAGGACCCCGTCGATGTCGATGAGGACGGCGCGTACGGATGCCATGAGGGGACGATAGCCACCCATGCCCGTGACAGGGGAGCACCGCACGGGCCGGCGCCGTCCCGGGGGGCCGCGCCGGACGACCGCTCGGGGCGCCGCCGCCCCGGACCCCGCGAGGGGAGCGGCGGTCCGGGGTCGGCCGGTCAGGACTCCGCGCGGGCGAGCGCGGCCCGGAGCCGGTCGTAGCGGTCCACGTCCGTCCATACGTCGGTGCGGCGGGGCCGGCCGGCGAACCAGCCCCAGATGCTCGCCAGAACGCCCGTCCCCAGCGGGATGAGCAGCCATGTCAATACCGTCACGATCGTCTCTCCTTCCACACCCCTGGCCGGATCAATCGGATCAACGGATATGGCGGCGATATGGCCTACCGACTTACATACTCAGCGGGATCGGACGCGGCAACAAGGGACTCGGAGTGGACCTCTCCGGCGGTTTCCGGCCGCGCCCCGGACGGTCCCGTACGACGGTGCCCGCCACCCGGGGGCGCCCGCCGCGTCCCTGCGGCACCTCCCCCGGCCGGGGTGAACTGCCGGCTGTTCGCCTGCGCGGTGCTGCGGCACTTCGGCCTCACACCGCCGGCGCCGCGGTCGGGCGAGCCGTGGGCGGACATCCGGGCCACGGTCCGCGCGCCGGGCGCCCGGCCGCTGGACCTGCTGCTGTTCAACGCCACCGACGATGCCTACGGCGCCCACGTCGGGGCCCGGGCCGGCGAGGACGCCGTGCTGCACCTCAGCCGGGAGGTGGGGCGGCCGGCGGTCCGGCCGGCGCGCCGCGCGGTCGCGCCACTTCGCGGCGCGGAAGCGCTACCGCGTGCCGGCCGGCGTCGAACGGGTGCTCGCCGGCCAGGTGCCCGGCGCCCCCGGGCGGCCGGTCGGCGACCCCCAATGATCGTTAAGATGGGCCGGTTGGCGCGACCCGTACTCGACGGCCGGCTGTCCGCCGGGACCGGTGCGGTGTGTGCGTGAGGGCGGGACTTCTGGGATAGGGGCGTTCACGGGTGCTGGTTGCGGATCGGTACCGGCTGCACGCGGTCGTCGGGCGGGGCGGGATGGGCGAGGTCTGGCGGGCCTCGGACGAGGTCCTCGGCCGTCCGGTCGCGGTCAAGCTGCTGCTCAGCGACGGGGCGGACGCGTCCGCCGCGGCGCGGTTCCGGCTGGAGGCGCAGACCTCGGCACGGCTCAACCATCCGCACGTGGTGGGCGTGTACGACTTCGGGGCCTGGGAGGACCGCTTCTTCCTCGTCATGGAGCTGGTCGAGGGCGACAGCCTGGCCGGGGAGCTGAGCACGGGCGGACCGCTCACCCCGGAGCGGCTGGCCCAGGTGGCGCTGCACGCGGCCGAGGGGCTCGCCGCGGCGCACGCGCAGGGCATCGTGCACCGGGACGTCAAGCCCGGGAACCTGCTGACGGACCGGCACGGCACCGTCCGCATCGGCGACTTCGGCATCGCGCGCTTCGTCGACGACCCGTCGGCGGGACTCACCACCACCGGGCAGATCGTCGGCACCGGCCTGTACCTGGCGCCCGAACGCGCCATCGGCACCCCGGCGGGTCCGGCGTCCGACATGTACTCGCTGGGCTGTGTGCTCTACCAACTGGGCGTCGGCCAACCACCGTTCGAGGCGGCGACGGCCACCGCGCTGCTCTACCAGCACGTCGACTCGGCGCCCGTGCCGCCCCACCAGCGGGGCGCCGCGCTCCCGCCCGCCTTCGAGGCGTACCTGCTGAGCATGCTCGCCAAGCGGCCGGAGGAGCGGCCCACGGCACGGGAGGCGGCGGACTGGTTCCGCAGCGAGGCCTGGCGCGGGGCGCCGCAGCCGCTGCCGCCGGAGCAGCAGGGCGCGAGGCCGTCCCAGGGCCGCACGGGTGCGGCGCACGGGCGGCCCGGTCCCTCCCAGGGCCGCACGGGTGCGGTCCGGCACGGGCGGACCGGTCCGCCCGGCGGCGGCCCCTCGGGCGGCCGGGGCGTCCCGGCACCGGCCGCGTCGGGCGTGGACACCGAGTGGAACACCACCGTCCACCGGGTTCCCTCACGCCGTCCGGGTCTGCGGACCTCGTTGGGGCGGCACCCTCGCGCGGTCGTCCTCGTGGGCGGCGCCGTCCTCTTCGTGTCGGCGCTGCTGCTCGGCATGGCGTGTTTCTAGTGCCGCGGCAGGCGACGTTTGCCCGTCAGGGAGCGGCGTCCGGTGCGTGCTCTCGGCGTGTCGGCCGGACGCCCTCGTACGGGATGTACTTGGGCTTTCGGCCGGCGCGGTGAGTGGGGGTACCCCCCGCTCGAGCGGAGCCGAGATCGAGTTCCGCAGGCGTCACGGGCACGAGGCGTTGGAGCAGCTCTTCGACGAGGCAGAGATCATTCCCAC
>NZ_JBSFNN010000067.1:0-39354 GCF_053587115.1 Streptomyces sp. NPDC003697 | reverse complement strand
CGGGCGCTTCCCTTCGGTGTTTCCGACTCTATCAGATCTTCCCGATCCGATTTCCTCGGCGCTTTCCAGGTTCCCGCATCCGCGTTTCCCTTTCCAGCGACTCCGACTCTACCAGACCCTTTTCGGCCTGATCCCCAGTCAGCGGGGGCTGTCCTCAGGGCCGTTGAGCCCTTCCGACGCCTCAAACCTTAGCGCGTTGTCCCGGCGATTCCCAATCGGGCCGTGAGGGCGCCGATCAGGGATCAGAGGGACCCGTTCGAATCGAATTCGGGGATGCCGAATGCAACCCGGCCGGGTGATCGTGCTGTGGTGTGAGGGTGCCGCTCGTGCGGCAGACGGTCGCTGCGGGAGCACTACGACTCCGTGGCAACTCGAAGAACTCTACGGATCGGGCAGAGGGGTGTCAAGTAGCCCGCGCAAGATTTTTGGCCAGGGTCGGCCAGGCGCCCGCCGGCGTCCGGCCGCACGTGCTCCGACCTGCGCAAAAGCCGGGCCGGTACCTCGCCGAGGGCCGCCCGCGTCTCGTGGCCGGTACAGGAGTGGGGCGCCCCGGTGTGCCGGGGCGCCCCACTCCTGCTGACGTGTGCGAGCAGTCGTGCCTCTGCTCAGACCTCCACCACGACGGGCAGGATCATCGGCCGGCGCCGGTAGGTGTCGGAGACCCACTTGCCGAGCGTGCGGCGGATCAGCTGCTGCATCTGGTGCGTCTCCGCGACGCCCTCCTGAGCCGAGCGCTCCAGGGCTTCCGCGATCTTCGGCAGGACGCCGCTGAAGGCGGAGTCCTCGATACCGGAGCCGCGGGCCTGGATGTGCGGACCAGCGGTGATCTTGCCCGTGGTGGAGTCCACCACCACGAAGACCGAAATGATGCCCTCGTCGCCCAGGATCTTGCGGTCCTTGAGCGCCGGCTCGCCGACGTCGCCGACCGAGAGGCCGTCGACGTAGACGTATCCGGCCTTCACCTTGCCGGAGATCTTGGCCTTGCCCTCGACGAGGTCGACGGTGACGCCGTCCTCCGCGATGACGATGCGGTCGTGCGGGACACCGGTCAGGGCGCCCAGCTCGGCGTTGGCGCGCAGGTGACGCCACTCGCCGTGGACCGGCATGAGGTTCTTCGGACGGCAGATGTTGTAGAAGTACAGCAGCTCGCCGGCCGAGGCGTGGCCCGAGACGTGCACCTTGGCATTGCCCTTGTGGATGACGTTGGCGCCCCAGCGGGTCAGGCCGTTGATGACCCGGTACACCGCGTTCTCGTTGCCGGGGATCAGCGACGACGCGAGGATCACCGTGTCGCCCTGGACGATGCGGATCTGGTGCTCGCGGTTGGCCATGCGCGACAGCGCGGCCATCGGCTCGCCCTGCGAACCCGTGCACACCAGGACGACCTCGTTGTCGGGCAGGTCGTCCAGCGTCTTGACGTCCACGACCAGGCCCGGCGGAACCTTCAGGTACCCGAGGTCCCGGGCGATGCCCATGTTGCGCACCATGGAGCGCCCCACGAAGGCGACCCGGCGACCGTACTCGTGCGCCGCGTCCAGGATCTGCTGGATGCGGTGGACGTGGCTGGCGAAACTGGCCACGATGATCCGCTTGCTGGCGCCGGCGAAGACCTGGCGCAGCACACCGGAGATGTCGCGCTCGTGCGGCGTGAAGCCGGGGACCTCGGCGTTCGTCGAGTCGCTGAGGAGCAGGTCGATGCCCTCCTCGCTCAGCCGCGCGAAGGCGTGGAGGTCCGTCAGCCGGTTGTCCAGCGGAAGCTGGTCCATCTTGAAGTCGCCGGTGTGGACGACCATGCCCGCCGGGGTGCGGATGGCGACCGCGAGGGCGTCCGGGATGGAGTGGTTGACCGCGACGAACTCGCAGTCGAAGGGGCCGATGCGTTCGCGCTGGCCTTCCGCCACCTCGAGCGTGTAGGGGCGGATGCGGTGCTCCTGGAGCTTCGCCTCGATCAGGGCGAGGGTCAGCTTGGAGCCGATCAGGGGGATGTCCGGCTTCTCCTTGAGGAGGAAGGGAACGCCGCCGATGTGGTCCTCGTGGCCGTGGGTGAGGACGATGCCCTCGATGTCGTCGAGACGGTCCCGGATGGACGTGAAGTCCGGCAGGATCAGGTCGATTCCGGGCTGCTCCTCCTCGGGGAAGAGCACTCCGCAGTCGACGATCAGCAGGCGGCCGCCGTACTCGAAGACCGTCATGTTCCGGCCGATCTCGCCGAGACCGCCGAGCGGGGTGACGCGCAGGCCTCCGTCGGCGAGCGGCGGGGGCGAGCCCAGTTCAGGGTGCGGATGACTCAAAAGACTCTCCTCACCACACGCGCCACGTACCGGTGGGCCCGTGGCGCGCGTGACGTTCGTGCAGAAGCAGTTGTCGTGTCGCGGGCACCGGTGGCCCGCTTATTCAGTTGTGAAGCCTTGTACGGCGCCGTGCGCGCGGGACGTCCCGCGAAGTCTCGTTGTCAGAGCTGTACCCCGCCGGCGGCAAGATCGATCTTGAGCTGCTCGGTCTCTTCGGGCGTGAGCCCCACCATCGGCAGCCGCAGCGGCCCGCCGGGGAGTCCCTGCAGCGCGAGCGCGGCCTTGGTGGTCATGACGCCCTGGGTGCGGAACATGCCGGTGTAGACCGGCAGCAGCTTCTGGTGGATCTCGAGGGCCTTCTGGACGTCGCCGGAGGTGAAGGCCTCGAGGAGGGCCCGCAGCTCCGGGGTGGCCACGTGGCCGACGACGGAGACGAAGCCGACCGCGCCCACGGAGAGCAGCGGCAGGTTGAGCATGTCGTCGCCGGAGTACCAGGCGAGGCCGGAGCGGGCGATGGCCCAGCCGGCGCGGCCGAGGTCGCCCTTGGCGTCCTTGTTGGCGACGATCCGGGGGTGCTCGGCGAGCCGGACGAGCGTCTCGGTGTTGATGGGGACGCCGCTGCGGCCGGGGATGTCGTACAGCATGACCGGCAGCCCGGTGGCGTCGGCGATGGCCGTGAAGTGCCGGTACAGGCCCTCCTGAGGGGGCTTGTTGTAGTACGGCGTGACGGTCAGCAGCCCGTGCGCGCCGGCCTTCTCGGCGGCGCGGGCGAGGCCGACGCTGTGGTGGGTGTCGTTGGTGCCGACGCCGGCCACGACGTGGGCGCGGTCTCCGACCGCCTCCAGGACCGCGCGGACGAGGTCCGCTTTCTCCGCATCGCTGGTGGTGGGTGACTCGCCGGTGGTGCCGTTGACGACCAGGCCGTCGTTGCCGGCGTCCACCAGGTGGGCGGCGAGCCGCTGCGCGCCGTCGAGGTCGAGTGCGCCGTCCGCCGTGAAGGGCGTGACCATGGCGGTGAGGACCCGCCCGAAGGGGGTCTGCGGAGTCGAGGTCGGAGCCATGGGTAACACGCTACTCGCTGCTCATGGGGTGGTCTGCCCTTGGGGCCTGTGCCGGTCCGGACGAAGGGGGAGCCCGGCACTGCCTGCTCGGGGGTTCAGGCAGTGCCGGGCCCGTTCGATCAGGCTAGATGAACTTCTCGAAATGCCGCAATACGGACACCTCGCGAGGCTGACCCGTACATCTGTCCCTGGCGGAAGTACGCGTACGGGCTACGGGGCGACGCGGCCGTTGGCGTTGAAGGCGGCATGGGTGAGCGGCATCAGACGGGACCACTCGGCCTCCATCTTCTCGCCGACCATCTCGATCTCCCGCTGCGGGAAGGACGGCACCTTCGCCAGCTCGTGCTGCGTGCGCAGACCGAGGAAGTGCATCAGCGAGCGGGCGTTGCACGTGGCGTACATCGAGGAGTACAGGCCCACCGGGAGGACGGAGCGGGCGACCTCGCGGGCCACGCCCGCGGCGAGCATCTCCTGATAGGCCTCGTACGCCTGGCGGTAGGAGTCCTGCATGGCCCGGCCGACGAGCTCCTGCTGGGCCGCGGTGCCCTCGACGAACCGGTACTTGCCCGGACGGCCCTCCTGGACGAGCTTGCGGGAGGCGTCGGGGACGTAGAAGACCGGCTGGAGCTCGCGGTAGCGGCCGCTCTCCTCGTTGTACGACCAGCCCACGCGGTGCCGCATGAACTCGCGGAAGACGAGGATCGGAGCGCTGATGAAGAACGTCATCGAGTTGTGCTCGAAGGGGCTGCCGTGCCGGTCCCGCATGAGGTAGTTGATCAGGCCCTTGGACCGCTGCGGGTCCTTGTCCAGCTCGTCCAGGGACTGCTCGCCGATCGTCGAGACACGCGCGGCGAAGAGCACGTCGGCGTCCGCGGCGGTGTGCTTGACCAGCTCGACGGTGACGTCGCTGCGGAAGCTCGGCTTCAGGTCGTCGGCGGGGGTGTCGGTCACGGCGGGCAGGGTCCCTTCCTTCACTTCTTCGAACGGCGCCCACTCTACGGCCCCGCACCGACATCGGGTCGTTCGATGCCGCGGTGCGACATCGACGGTGAAGTCCAGCGAATGCATGGAAGCGGGCACCTTTCCGGACACTCACTCGTCTGTCCTGGTGGAAGCCGCTTGTCCCGTCACGGATCACCGGTCACCGATCACCGCACCCACAGGAAGGAGCCGTGGCCCGATGTTCCACCGGCGCGAGACCGTACCGTTCGCCTTCGTCGCCGAAGCCGACAGGTTTCGCAGCAATGTCGCTCCCCCGCCCCGTCAGCGGGCGTCCGCGGGCACGATAGCCGGGCGGTGTCTGCTGGGCCTGACCATCGTCGCGGCGTTCGCGGGCTCCCTCATCTTCGGGATCCCCGCGCTGTCCGTCGACCACTCGACCGCGCCGGCACCGCAGTCCCAGGCCGCGCACGGGCGCTGAGCGGTCCGTCCCGGCACTCCCCCGGCCCCGGACTGTCCCGGGCCCGCACCCCCTTGGACCCTCAAGGGTGGTGAGCGGGGACACAGGCGGATAGCCTCACCGGTCACAGCCCCCGTGTACGGAGTGAGGACCAGCCGTGCCCCTGCCCTTCCTGACGGCCGACCGCGCCTTCGACACCGCGGACGACGTCGCCCTGCCGTACGACGACCGTGAGCGCTGGCGGCGCCCCTACCGGCCCGGGCCGTGGCGGGTGGGCGCGGCGGCGCTCCTGCTGCTGCTCGCCTCGTTCGTGCTCTTCGCGACGGTCGTCACGGCGCTGACCGGCGCTCCGGCCTCCGTCGTGGTGGCGCTGTGCGTGGCGCTCGCCGTCCTCGCCGGCGCGCTGCGGCTGCTGTACATGGGCGTGTGGGTCAGTTCCCTCGGGCTGCGCCACGTCCGCTTCCTCGTCCGCCGCACGACGCCCTGGGCGCGCGTCGCCGCCGTCCGGACGGTGCAGGGGCCGGTGCGCTGGCTCGGGCTGCCGCGCACGGTGCAGGGGCAGGCGCTGGTGCTCGTCCACAAGGGCCGCGCGGAGGCGGACACGACCCTGCTCACCACGCACAACGCCGACTTCCTGGCCCGTGTGGAGGC
This sequence comes from Streptomyces sp. NPDC003697, assembly GCF_053587115.1. Classification (NCBI taxonomy): domain Bacteria; kingdom Bacillati; phylum Actinomycetota; class Actinomycetes; order Kitasatosporales; family Streptomycetaceae; genus Streptomyces; species Streptomyces sp. NPDC003697. Next base: position 33,952 of record NZ_JBSFNN010000067.1, on the reverse strand, counting down.
GTTCGACCGGGCGGCGGACGCCGTGGAGGCGTGGGCCGAGGAGTACGGCCGGGGCTGATCCCATACGGACGCCGGTGGGCCGGGCCGCCGGTGCGGTCCGGCCCACCGGCGTATCCCGTGCTGCGGCCCACCGGCGCTCCGGGCGCTGCGGGCCGCCGGCGTATCAGCCGCTGAGACTCACCGGCGTATCCGGTACGGCCGTCAGGCGCGCTCCAGTGGCTTGCCGTCGTGCAGGGCGATGGCGCGCTGCATCGCCCTGCGGGCCCGCGGGGTGTCACGGGCGTCGTGGTAGGCGACCGCGAGGCGGAACCAGGTGCGCCAGTCGCCGGGAGCCGCTTCCGTCTCGGCCCTGCGCAGGGCGAAGGCCTCGTCGGCCGCGTCCCGGTCGATGCGCCCGCTGGGGGCGCGCTTCATGTCGTCGACGGGCAGGCCGCCCTCGGCGTCGAGCTCGGCCGCGAGCTGGTTGGCCCTGCGGACGAACTGGGTGTTCTTCCAGAGGAACCACACCCCGATCAGCGGCAGGATCAGCACCGCGATCCCGAAGGCGACCGTCACGGGCGTGCCGGACTGGATGAGCATCACGCCGCGGCTGCCGACCAGGACGAAGTAGAAGACCAGGACGGCGGCCGTGACGAGGTAGGTGATCTTCGCGCGCATGAGGGTGCCGGACTCAGTTCAGGTCGAGGAAGTGCTCCAGGCCGAAGGTCAGGCCCGGAGTGGTCACCACGCGGCGCACGCCGAGCAGGATGCCCGGCATGAAGCTGCTGTGGTGCAGGGAGTCGTGGCGGACGGTGAGGGTCTCGCCCTCGCCGCCGAGCAGGACCTCCTGGTGGGCGAGCAGGCCGCGCAGGCGCACCGCGTGCACGGGCACGCCGTCGACGTTCGCGCCGCGGGCGCCGTCCAGGGCGGTGACCGTGGCGTCGGGAGCGGGGGCCGAGCCGGCGTCGGCGCGGGCCCTGGCGATGAGCTGGGCGGTGCGCGTGGCGGTCCCGCTGGGGGCGTCCGCCTTGTTGGGGTGGTGCAGTTCGACGACCTCGACCGACTCGAAGTACGGGGCGGCGATCTGCGCGAACTTCATGGTCAGCACGGCGCCGATGGAGAAGTTCGGGGCGATGAGCACGCCTGTGCCGGGGAACTGCTCGAGCCAGCTCCGCAGCTGGGCGAGGCGCTCGTCGGTCCAGCCGGTGGTGCCGACGACGGCGTGGATGCCGTGCCGGACACAGAAGTCGAGGTTGCCCATGACCGAGGCCGGGGTGGTCAGCTCGACCGCCACCTGGGCGCCGGTCTCCACCAGCGTCTCGAGTTTGTCGTCCCGGCCGAGGGCGGCCACCAGCTCCATGTCCTCGGCGGCCTCGACCGCCCGGACCGCCTCGGACCCGATCCGGCCCTTCGCACCGAGGACCGCCACGCGCAGCTTGCTCATCTCTCCTGCTTCCTTACCGAAGACGCTTTCCGGGCCTCACCGAGGACGGCTTCCGGGACTTTCGCGCCGCGTGGTCCCCGCCGGCGCCGGGCTCACGCCACGGCGTCGTGCAGACGGGCGGCCTGCTTGTCCTTGAGCGGGCCGATGACCGACAGCGACGGCCGCTGTCCCAGGATCTCGCGGGCCACCGTCCGGACCTCGTCCGGGGTGACCGCGGCTATCCGGGCCAGCATGTCGTCGACGGACATCTGCTCGCCCCAGCACAGCTCACTCTTGCCGATACGGTTCATCAGCGCACCCGTGTCCTCCAGGCCGAGGACCGTGGAGCCCCGGAGCTGGCCGACGGCACGCGCGATCTCGTCGTCGGACAGACCGTGCTCGGCGACGTGGTCGAGTTCGTCCCGGCAGATCTTCAGCACGTCGTGCACCTGGCTCGGGCGGCAGCCCGCGTACACCCCGAACAGGCCGCAGTCGGCGAAGCCGGAGGTGTACGAGTAGACGCTGTAGGCCAGGCCGCGCTTCTCGCGGACCTCCTGGAACAGGCGGGAGGACATGCCGCCGCCGAGGGCGGTGTTCAGCACGCCGAGGGCCCAGCGCCGGTCGTCGGTGCGGGACAGGCCCGGCATCCCGAGGACGACGTGGGCCTGCTCGGTTTTGCGGCCGAGCAGTTCGACCTTGCCCGCGGTGCGGATGCTGCGGCTGCCGTGGCGCGGGGCGAGGGGGGTGGCGTCCGAGGTCCTCAAGGCACCCGCCTTCTCGAAGGCGGTCCGGACCTGGCGCACGACCTTGTTGTGGTCGACGTTGCCGGCGCAGGCGACCACGAGGTGCGTCGGGTCGTAGTGCTTCCGGTAGAAGCGGCGGATGCGGTCGGCGGTCAGGGCGTTCACCGTGTCGACCGTGCCGAGGACCGGCCGGCCGAGCGCGCTGTCGCCGAACATGGTGTGCGCGAACAGGTCGTGCACGCAGTCGCCCGGGTCGTCCTCGGTCATCGCGATCTCCTCGAGGATCGCGCCGCGCTCGACGTCGACGTCCTCCTCCTGGATCAGCGAGCCGGTGAGCATGTCGCAGACGACGTCGATGGCGAGCGGCAGGTCGGTGTCGAGTACGCGTGCGTAGTAGCACGTGTACTCCTTCGCCGTGAACGCGTTCATCTCGCCGCCGACCGCGTCGACGGCGGAGGAGATGTCCAGGGCGGACCTGCGGCTGGTGCCCTTGAAGAGCAGGTGCTCCAGGTAGTGCGTGGCGCCGTTCAGCGACGGCGTCTCGTCACGGGAGCCGACGTGCGCCCAGATGCCGAAGGTCGCCGAGCGCACGGAGGGCAGGGTCTCGGTGACGATGCGCAGACCGCCGGGGAGGGTGGTCTTGCGGACCGTGCCGATGCCGCTCGTGCCCTTGATGAGTGTTTGGGTACGGGCGACGGCCCGCGCCTCCGGGGAGATGCGGGCCGTCGCCTTGGAGCCACGGGACGTCACTTGTCGGCGTCGTCCTTCTTCGTCTCGTCGCCCGCGGCGGAGCCGCCGTCGGACTCGCCCTCGCCCTCGATCACGGGGATGAGGGACAGCTTGCCGCGGGAGTCGATCTCGGCGATCTCGACCTGGACCTTGTGGCCCACGCCGAGGACGTCCTCGACGTTCTCCACGCGCTTGCCGCCGGCGAGCTTGCGGATCTGCGAGATGTGCAGCAGACCGTCCTTGCCGGGGAGCAGGGAGACGAACGCGCCGAAGGTGGTCGTCTTCACGACCGTACCGAGGTAGCGCTCGCCGACCTCGGGCATCGTCGGGTTGGCGATGCCGTTGATCGTGGCGCGGGCGGCCTCGGCGGACGGGCCGTCGGCGGCACCGATGTAGATCGTGCCGTCGTCCTCGATGGTGATCTCGGCGCCCGTGTCCTCCTGGATCTGGTTGATCATCTTGCCCTTGGGGCCGATGACCTCGCCGATCTTGTCGACCGGGATCTTGACGGTGATGATCCGCGGGGCGTGCGGCGACATCTCGTCGGGCCGGTCGATGGCCTCCATCATCACGTCGAGGATGTGCAGGCGGGCGTCGCGGGCCTGCTTCAGGGCCGCGGCCAGGACGGAGGCCGGGATGCCGTCCAGCTTGGTGTCGAGCTGGAGGGCGGTCACGAACTCCTTGGTGCCGGCGACCTTGAAGTCCATGTCGCCGAAGGCGTCCTCGGCGCCGAGGATGTCGGTCAGCGTGACGTAGTGCGTCTCGCCCTCGATCTCCTGGGAGATCAGGCCCATGGCGATACCGGCGACCGGGGCCTTCAGCGGCACACCGGCGTTCAGCAGCGACATGGTGGAGGCGCAGACGGAACCCATCGACGTCGAGCCGTTGGAGCCGAGGGCCTCGGAGACCTGGCGGATCGCGTAGGGGAAGTCCTCGCGCGCCGGCAGGACCGGGAGCAGGGCGCGCTCGGCGAGAGCGCCGTGGCCGATCTCGCGGCGCTTGGGGGAGCCGACGCGGCCGGTCTCGCCGGTGGAGTACGGCGGGAAGTTGTAGTTGTGCATGTAGCGCTTGCGGGTCACCGGCGAGAGGGTGTCCAGCTGCTGCTCCATGCGGAGCATGTTCAGGGTGGTGACGCCCAGGATCTGGGTCTCACCACGCTCGAACAGGGCGGAGCCGTGCACCCGCGGGATGGCCTCGACCTCGGCGGCCAGGGTGCGGATGTCGGTGACACCGCGGCCGTCGATGCGCTTCTTCTCCTTGATGACGCGCTCACGGACCAGGGACTTGGTCAGCGCGCGGTACGCGGCGGAGATCTCCTTCTCGCGGCCCTCGAACTCCGGCAGGAGCTTCTCGGCGGCGAGCTGCTTGACGCGGTCGATCTCGGCCTCGCGCTCCTGCTTGCCGGGGATGGTGAGCGCCCGGGCGAGCTCGGGACGGACGGCGGCGCTGAGCGCCTCCAGGACGTCGTCCTGGTAGTCCAGGAAGATCGGGAACTCGGCGGTCGGCTTGGCGGCCTTGGCGGCGAGGTCCGACTGGGCCTTGCACAGCACCTTGATGAAGGGCTTCGCGGCGTCCAGACCGGCGGCGACGACCTCCTCGGTGGGGGCCTCGGCGCCGCCCTTGACCAGCTGGATCGTCTTATCGGTGGCCTCGGCCTCGACCATCATGATGGCGACGTCGCCGTCCTCCAGGACGCGGCCGGCGACCACCATGTCGAAGACGGCCTCCTCGAGCTCGGTGTGCGTCGGGAAGGCCACCCACTGGCCGTTGATCAGCGCGACGCGGACGCCGCCGATCGGGCCGGAGAAGGGCAGGCCCGCCAGCTGCGTGGACGCGGACGCGGCGTTGATCGCGACGACGTCGTACAGGTGGTCGGGGTTGAGGGCCATGATCGTGGCGACGACCTGGATCTCGTTGCGCAGGCCCTTCTTGAAGGACGGGCGCAGCGGGCGGTCGATGAGGCGGCACGTGAGGATCGCGTCCTCGGAGGGGCGGCCCTCACGGCGGAAGAAGGAACCGGGGATCTTCCCCGCCGCGTACATGCGCTCCTCGACGTCCACCGTGAGCGGGAAGAAGTCGAGCTGGTCCTTGGGGTTCTTCGACGCGGTGGTGGCCGACAGCACCATGGTGTCGTCGTCCAGGTACGCCACGGCGGAGCCGGCGGCCTGCTTGGCCAGGCGGCCCGTCTCGAAGCGGATGGTGCGGGTGCCGAAGGAGCCGTTGTCGATGACGGCCTCGGCGTAGTGGGTCTCGTTCTCCACTAGCGTTTTCTCCGTTACTTGTCGTCTTTCGCCCCTCCTCGCCCGTGTGGCGGGGGGACGGTGGCGGAGAAGCGCGCCGTCTGGTGCGGGCCGGTCTTCGATCGAAGCACCCGGGGCTCAGTCCCCCCGGGGGCCACTACCGAGGACCGGCGGCGGCGAGGTGCGCTCCTCCTCGTTCGTCGTGCGTGATCCCGCCGTCCCCTTACGGGTGGCCGTCTCACGCTGTGTCATGCGTGGTGCGTCTGATACCACACTACAAAGGGGCGGTGACACTCCGCACGTCTCCGCACGTACGGCGGACCCTTCCGCGAGGTCCGCGTGCGGGTCCTCGCGTACGTACAGCAAAGGGAGCGGCCCCCTTCGTCGTGGGAACCGCTCCCTTCACGGCGTCTTACTTGGCGCCCGCCGCACCGCGGCGGATGCCGAGGCGGTCGACCAGCGCACGGAAGCGCTGGATGTCCTTCTTGGCGAGGTACTGCAGCAGGCGGCGGCGCTGACCGACCAGGATCAGCAGACCACGGCGGGAGTGGTGGTCGTGCTTGTGGATCTTGAGGTGCTCGGTCAGGTCGGAGATCCGACGGGACAGCATGGCGACCTGGACCTCGGGGGAGCCGGTGTCGCCCTCCTTGGTACCGAAGTCGGCGATGATCTGCTTCTTCGTAGCGGCGTCGAGCGACACGCGTACTCCTCATGGTGTGTGAGTGGCCACCGAGTGCCCCCGGTCTTCTCCTCGGGGGGACTTCCATGACTCGGAAGGCGGGATCCGCTGGGCGCGGCCTCCAGATCCGGGACGGCCACCCCGTCGGTGCGACGGGAGGATGTCTCGGCATGGGTTCCGGAGGTGCGTACACGAACGGCCGTCACTGAGGGTACCAGGCCGTGGCGGGGCCTCCTGCCGCGGTCCGGGAACCGCTCCGTCCCGGGGGCGGAGGCCACTAGGGTGAGCGCTCGGACCGTACATCGGACCGTAGACGTCGGAAGGGGTCGCTGCGGCATGGCGGAGACGGAAGCGGAGATCAAGGCGCGCAAGGAGCGGGAGCGGGACGAGCTCTACGCCCTCGACATCTCGGACGTGGAGTGGACGTGCGCGCCGGGCACGGAGGAGCACGAGGAGCGGGTCGAGATCGCCCGCCTTCCCGGCGGCGCCGTGGCCATGCGCTCGTCCCTCGACCCGGACACCGTCCTGCGGTACACGGAGGCGGAGTGGCGGGCGTTCGTGCTGGGGGCGCGGGACGGCGAGTTCGACCTGGAGCCGGCGCCGCACAACGGGGGGCTCGCGGTCGAGTGAACGGGGCGCCCGGCTCGGCCCGGCGGCGCGCGGATGCGGAGAGGGGCGGCACACGTCATGTGTGCCGCCCCTCTCGGCCGTCGCCCCTCCGCCGGCTTGCGCCCCCGCGGCCGTCCGGTCAGTCGCCCCGCCCTGCGCTGCCGACGCCGAGGACCACCCGCACCGGGTCGTCGGGGGACTCGCTGTCGGCTTCCAGCTGCGACTTCGCGAAGAAGACCCGGCCGCCCTCGACGAGGATGTCCGACCGTCCGGCGTCGCCCAGCTGCCCGGCGTCGTCCGACGGAAGCCCGAAGAGCAGGAACGGCGTCTGTCTGCCGGTGCGCGGATCCCAGCTGACCACCGCGGACGGCTCGACCTCGAGGTAGCTGCGCCGGAACACCAGCAGGTCGTCACCGTTCATCCGGACCGGCGTCAGCGGCTCACCGGGACGCCCGTCGAACTTGCGGCCGCTCTTCCCGGTCGCCAGGTCGAACGCCACGATCCAGTTCGCCGCCTGCGCCGGTTCGACGTTGTCCTCGCTCACCACGTACACCTGCCGCGGACCCACGACCACGCCCTCGCAGCGGTCCACCGAGCCGAAGAACCTCATGCTCCGCACCCCGCACCCGGGGTCGTAGCCGCTCATCGAGACGGTGGCGAGGCGCTTGCCGTGCCCGTCGAGTGTGATCAGGTCGGTGACGAGACTGTCGCCCGCCGCGACGGCGAGCACGGGTGGGTCGGCCGAGGGCAGGAAGACGTCCTGCACGCCGTCGGCGAGTTCGTACGTCCACTCGGTCCTGCCGGTGCGCGGATCGAGCTTCTCGACCCGGTAGGTGGTGTCGGGCGCCCGGCCGCACTTCTCGAGGGCCAGCAGACCGCGGCCGCCGGCGAAGCCGCTGTCCTCGCAGGCGGAGGCGGTGGTGCCGTTCCAGAGCTGCCTGCCGGTCCGCATGTCGTAGGCCACCGAGCCCTCGCCCCAGGCGACGGCGACCACACCCCGGGTGAGCGTCACGTTCGTGTTGGTGACGAAGGCGGACCGCGCCGACGGCATCGTCGCCTGCCAGAGCTTCTTGCCGGTGTCGACGTCGAAGAACACCACCTCGTCGCACACGCCGGACGCCTTCGTCCCGCCGGGCCTCGCGGGCTGCACGACGACGGCGGTGCGGCCGTCGGCGGTGATGTGCCTGCTGGTGGCGCACAGGTGGCCGTCCAGCTTCAGCGTCCAGGCCTTCTCGTCGCCGCTCCCCCCGGTCGTGAGGCCCACGATGTCGTGACCGATGCCCTTGGCCACGACCTTGTCCGTGGCCCAGGTGCCCGGCGCGTACCGCGGCTGGCCCTTGACCGTGCCGGCGAGGCCGTCCTCGCTGTAGTCGACCAGCAGCCGTCCCTCGGGCGAGCCGGGAATGGGGTCGGCCGTCTCACGGACCTCGTCCGGCCGCTGCGCGGCGGCCGCCTTGCCGTCACCGGCCGGCGCGTCGTGGTCCCCCGCGGACCACAGGAGCCGGCCGCCGACGCACACCGCGACGGCCAGGACGACGGCCAGGGCGCCGCCCAGCACTGTGGTGCGGCGGCGCCGCGCGGCCCGGTCGGCCGCGACGGCGGACTGGGTGAAGGGGGAAGGGGGTGGGCCGAAGCTCACGTGCCGGGCACCTCTCGTTGCCGGGCCGGGCGGCCGGCTGTCCCGGGCGGATGCCTCAGCCGGCCGCCCCCGCCGTCCTGACCGGCCGTCTCGTCCAGTTGTCTCGTTCCGTCCGGTCGGCCGGTCACCGGTCGTCGGTTGTCCGGTCCGGCCGTCCCGGATGCCGATTCGGCGGTCCGGGCCATCCCGTCCGGTCGTTTCAGCCGGTCGTTCCGGTCGGCCGTCGCGGCCGTTCCAGCCGCTCGTCCCCGGCCGGCCGTCCTGGGCGGCTGCCTTGACGGCCGTCCCAGCCGCCCGTCGCGGCCGGCCGGGTCCGGCCCGGCTCGCCTCAGCTGGTCATCGACCGTACGGTCGCGTACACGTCGAACACCGCCAGGGTCAGCGGGACCAGCGTGAGCAGGACGAAGCTCTCCGCGATCTCCAGGAAGCGGCCCCAGAAGGGGGTGACTCCGCGCTTGGGGGTGATCAGACCGATCGCGGTGACCAGGGCGCCGGCCGCGCCGACGGCCGCCACCAGCCAGACGCTGCGGATGTCGAGGGCGGTGGTGTCGCCCTGCAGCGCGTCGCGCACGTAGCCGAGCGGCGGGTTCAGCGCCAGTCCGATGCCGAGGAAGACGAGGGCGGCCAGGCCCGCGGCCAGGGTGGCGGCGACCTGAGCGGTGTAGCGGAACAGACCCGCCCGCATGAGCATCGCCACTCCGGTCGCGAGGGCCAGCAGCTGCGCCCACACGTCGCCGGAGAAGCCCAGCACGATCGACGCGCCCACCGAGACCAGCGCGCAGCCGCCGACGAGGCCGACGAGGAGTTCGTGGCCGCGGCGGGCCCGCGCCGCGACGCGCTCGGCGTCGACGGGCTCGTGCGCGGTCGGCTCGCCCTGGGCGTAGGAGCCGCGGGAGGGGTTGGGCGCGTCGAAGCCGATGGGCAGGCGCGCGAAACGCATCGACAGCCCGGGCAGGAAGGCGAGCGCGCCCACGGAGAGCGGGGCGCAGACGGCGGCCGTCTCGATGGGCCTGAGGTCGGTGAGGATCGCGACGAAGGTGGTGATCAGGCCGATCGTGGAGGCCAGGACGCAGGCCACGAAGGGCCCGTCGCCGCCCGGCGAGACGAGGGTGAGCACCACGGAGACGACCAGGACCGCCGTGCAGGCGAGCAGGAACTGGAGCCGTCCGATGCCCTGCCCGTCGGTGAGCGGCAGCAGTCCGGAGCCGGCCACGGCGATGTTGGGCAGGCCGCCGAGGCCGAGGGCGACCGCGGATCCGCGGTCGTCGTACACCCGCGCGCGGACGCACGCGATCGCCGTCAGGAGCACTCCGGCGACGGCGGCGAGGACACCCTGCAGGCTGTGCATGTCGTGGCGGAGCTGGGAGCTCCACGCCACGAAGGCGAGCAGCGCGGGCAGCACGCCGCCCGCGACGAGGCCGGCCGCCCGGGTCAGGTCGCCGTTCCACAGGGCGCGGTCACGGGTGACGGCGGAGGCGACGGCCTCGGAGACGTCGTCGAAGACGGCGGGCGGCAGCGACTCGGCGAACGGACGCAGCGTCAGCAGTTCCCCGTCGAGGATGCGCTGGGCCGCGAAGGAGCGGGCGCTGTCCAGGACGGTGCCGTCGCGGCGGACCAGGTGGTAGCCGACGGGTGCGCCCTCGGCGGGGCTCTGCTGCGACAGCCGCAGGATCTCCGGGTACAGGTCGGCGACCGGTACGTCGTCGGGCAGTGCCACGTCGATGCGGCTGTCGGGTGCCACGATGGTCACCCGGCAGAATCCGAAACCCGTGCCCGCCCCCGAAGGGGCTCCGGAGCCCGGTCCGGCGTTGTTGCCGGCCGGCGCGGAGGCCGTCATGCTCACCTGCTGTTCCCCCTCGTCGGTGGTGGGCCGGTCGTGACGCCGCCGCGCACGTCCGGCCGTGAAGATGCTGTGTACGTTCCGGTGGGGGTCGTGCCGCGTCTCCCCCACTGCCGGTCAACTGCGCCGTCCCACCCGTGAGGTGCGGCAGGCGCCCGCTACGAACGTCGCGAATTGCCCTTCTTCGCCCGGCGGGTTCGCAAACGCTCACACGTCTCACCGGCACCCTACCGCCCGTCGGCGCCGGTGGTTGTCAGTAGGATCGCGGTTCGCGATCGGCGTCCGCCTGACACGGGGCGGCGGACAGAACACCTCGGTCGGGCAAGGGAATTGGTGTGCAGTGAGCCATATCGTCGTCAAGCGCCCACCGCGGGCACTGCCGAAGGAAGTGCCCACGGAAGAGGTCGTGCTCCAGCCCCCGCCGGAACTCCCGCGCGGACAGCAGGAGGGCGCGCTGATGCAGCTGCTGCCCATGCTGGGCATGGGCGGTTCGGTGGTGTTCTTCTTCAATCCCCAGGCCCAGCCCTTCATGAAGATCATGGGCATGGTGATGGTGGCCTCCACGATCGCCATGGGCATCTCCATGCTGGTCCGCTACCGCCGCGGCAACCAGGGGCAGATGGCCGACATCCGGCGCGACTACCTGCGTTACCTGTCGCAGACGCGGCGCGCCGCCATGGACACCGCGAAGGTCCAGCGCGACGCCCAGTACTACCTGCACCCTTCACCTGAGCAACTGTGGGCCCTCGTCGCCGAGGGCAGCCGGGTGTGGGAGCGGCGCACCGGCGACGAGGACTTCGGGCAGGTGCGCGTGGGTCTCGGGCCGCAGTCCCTGGCCACTCCCCTGCTCCCGCCGGAGACCGCGCCGGTGGACCAGCTGGAACCGCTGACCGCGGGCGCGATGCAGCGCTTCCTGGCCACCCACAGCACCCTCGAGCACCTGCCCATGGCGGTGTCGCTGCGGGCCTTCTACCACGTGACGGTCAGCGGCGAGCCCACGACCGTGCGCGGCACCACCCGGGCTCTCGTCGGCTCGCTCGCCTCGCTGCACTCCCCCGAGGACCTGGTCGTCGCCGTCGCCGCCCACCGGGACACCGTCCCCGAGTGGGAGTGGGCCAAGTGGCTGCCGCACAGCCAGGCGACGGGCGTCGCGGACGGGGCGGGCAGCCGGCGGCTGATCACGACCGACCCCGCGGAGCTGGAGGACCTGCTCGCCGCCCGTCTGCAGGGCCGGCCGCGCTTCCACCCCGGCGGGCCGCCCGTCCCCGAGCAGCCGCACCTGGTCGTCGTGCTCGACGGCGTCTCGCTCACACCCACGTCGCTGCTGGCCGCCCCCGAGGGCCTGCAGGGCGTGACGGTCCTGGAAGTCGTGCCGGGCGAGCTCACCGCCGGACGCGGCGACCTGTCCGTCGTCGTGCATCCCGAGGAGCTGCGCCTGGAGTCCGCCCACGGCATGGTCTACGAGGGGACGCCGGACGTCCTGTCGTACGAGGCCGCGGAGGCGCTGGCCAGGCAGCTGGCGCCGCTGCGGGTGGCGTCCGGCGGGGACGACGACGAGCCGCTGCTGGCGAACCTGGAGTTCACGGACCTGCTGAACCTGGGCGACGCGGCCTCCGTCGACCCGAAGCGGACCTGGCGGCCTCGTGCCCAGGCCGAGCGGCTGCGCGTGCCGATCGGCGTCGGCGAGGACGGCCGGCCCGTGATGCTCGACCTGAAGGAGGCGGCCCAGGAGGGCATGGGCCCGCACGGCCTGTGTGTCGGCGCGACCGGATCCGGCAAGTCGGAGCTGCTGCGCACGCTCGTCCTCGGCCTGGCGGTGACCCACTCCTCCGAGACGCTGAACTTCGTTCTCGCGGACTTCAAGGGCGGCGCGACCTTCGCGGGCATGGCCCAGCTGCCGCACGTCGCGGCCGTCATCACCAACCTCGCGGACGACCTGACCCTCGTCGACCGGATGGGCGACTCCATCCGCGGCGAGCTCAACCGCCGCCAGGAGATGCTGCGCGACGCGGGCAACTACGCCAACATCCACGACTACGAGAAGGCGCGGGCGGCCGGAGCCCCGCTCCAGCCGATCCCCTCGCTCGTCCTGGTGATCGACGAGTTCAGCGAACTGCTCACCGCCAAGCCGGACTTCATCGAGATGTTCGTGCAGATCGGCCGCATCGGCCGGTCGCTGGGCGTGCACCTGCTGCTCGCGTCGCAGCGCCTGGAGGAGGGCCGGCTGCGCGGGCTGGAGACCTACCTGTCGTACCGGATCGGCCTGCGGACGTTCTCGGCGGCCGAGTCGCGTGCCGCGCTCGGCGTCCCCGACGCCTACGAACTGCCGAACGTGCCGGGTTCCGGCTTCCTGAAGTTCGGCACCGACGAGATGGTGCGCTTCAAGGCGGCGTACGTCTCCGGCGTGTACCGCACCAGTTCCCAGCAGGCCGCGGCGCTCGGCGGGCCGCTCCCGGTGGACCGCAGGCCGGTGCTGTTCACGGCGGCCGAGGTGCCGGTGCACTACGCGCCCGTGCCGCGGCAGCGCCGGGAGCCGGAGCGCGACGAGAAGGACGACGCGCTCGCCGACACCGTCCTCGACGTGGTCGTGCGGCGGCTGGAGGCGCAGGGGCCGGCGGCGCACCAGGTGTGGCTGCCGCCGCTGGACAGCCCGCCGTCGCTGGACTCGCTCCTGCCCGGCCTCGCGCCCGTGCCGAACCGCGGCCTGACCCAGCCCGGCTACGAGGGCGCGGGCCGGCTCGTCATCCCCGTCGGCATCGTGGACAAGCCCTACGAGCAGCGGCGTGACCCGCTCTGGGTGGACTTCGGCGGGGCCGCGGGTCACATGCAGATCCTCGGCGGTCCGCAGTCGGGCAAGTCGACGCTGGTGCGCTCCGTCATGGCGTCGTTCGCGCTCACCCACACCCCGCACGAGGTGCAGTTCTACGGGCTGGACTTCGGTGGCGGCGGCATGTCGTCGGTGGCCGGCCTGCCGCACGTGGGCGGGGTGGCCTCGCGCCTGGACCCCGAGAAGGTCCGGCGCACGGCGGCCGAGGTGTACGGCGTGATGACCCGGCGCGAGGAGTACTTCCGCAGCGCCGGCGTCTCCTCCATGGCGGAGTTCCGCACCCGCCGCGCGCGGGGCGACATCTCGATCGCCGACCAGCCGTGGGGCGACGTGTTCCTGGTGATCGACGGCTGGGGCAACTTCCGCTCCGACTACGAGGCGCTGGAACCCCTGGTTCTGGACATCGCGGCCCGCGGACTGGGTTACGGGATCCACCTGATCCTCACCGCCTCCCGCTCCATGGAGGTCCGTGCGAACATGAAGGACCACCTGATGAACCGCCTGGAGCTGCGGCTGGGTGACCCCATGGACTCCGAGTTCGACCGGAAGGCCGCCGCCAACGTGCCCACGGGCGTGCCCGGTCGCGGCCAGACGCCGCAGAAGCAGCACTTCATGGCCGCGGTGCCGCGGATCGACGGCCTGTCCTCCGACACGGACCTGGCGGACGCGACGGCGGCACTGACGGCCGAGGTCACCCGCCACTGGCAACAGCCCGGCGCACCCGAAGTCCGCCTGCTGCCACGCGAGTTCCCGGCCGCCCAGCTGCCGCCAGGCGACCGCTTCCCGCAGCGCGGCATCGCCTTCGGCCTCGACGAGGACAACCTGGAGCCGGTGTTCGTGGACTTCGACCAGGACCCGTTCTTCCTCGTCTTCGGCGAGAGCGAGTCCGGCAAGTCGAACCTGCTGAAGCTGCTCATCAAGGGCCTCACCGAGCGCTACGACGGCAACAACTGCAAGCTGTTCGTGGTCGACAACCGCCGCTCGCTGCTGGGGGTGACCCCATCCTCGCATCTGGCGGAGTACATCCCCATGTCCAACCAGATGCAGCACCACATGGACGCGCTGGCCGACCTGATGCAGCGCCGCACGCCGACCTCGGACGTCACTCCCGAGCAGCTGCGGGACCGCAGCTGGTGGCGCGGTCCCACGGTGTACGTGGTCGTGGACGACTACGACCTCGTGTCCACCTCCAGCGGCAACCCGATGGCCGGACTCACCGACATGCTGCCCTTCGCCCGGGACGTCGGCGTGCGCTTCATCATCGCCCGTTCGACGGCGGGCGCGGGCCGTGCCGGCTACGAGGCCTTCATGCAGCGGATCAAGGAACTCGGCGCCCAGGGCGTGGTCCTCGCGGGCGACCCCGGCGAGGGGGACCTGCTCGGCGGCGTACGGCCGCGGGCGATGCCGGCGGGCCGGGGCGTGTTCGTATCACGGAAGCAGGGGCGGCCGCTGGTGCAGGTCGGGTTGGTCGGCGACTGAGCCGGCCAGGCCGCCGGGCGGCGCGGCACCGTGCCGCCCGGCGGCCTGGTTCCGGCCGGGACCCGGTGGTCGGTCGGGGGCGGCGGTGATCCGGACCCCGCCCCCGGCGCACGACAGCGGCGGTAACCCGGCTCGCGGCGCACGACAACGGTGGTTACCCCGGGTCCGCGCCCCGGCGCACGACAACGGCGGTGACCCGGCTCACGACTCACGGCTCACGACTCACGACTCACGGCTCACGGCTCACGGCTCACGGCTCACGGCAACGGGGTGGGCGCCTCCCGCGCGCGCCCACCCCGGGATACCTCTGAACCGTCGTCTCTAGCGGAAGTAGCTGGCGGCCTGCTTGTCGCCCGCCATGTAGTCACCGCCGGCCGTGTGGACGACGTGACCGATGCCGGTGAGGGCGGTGTGGATGTCGTTGGCTTCCTTGTCCCACTTCTGCAGCTTCTCGTTGAAGGTGCCCTGGGCCTCGCCCTCCCAGTACTGCAGGCTCTGCACGACCATCTGCTTGAGTTCCTGCAGGTCCTGCTCCAGCGCCTTCGCCTCGTTACCGATCTTGGTCGCCGTGGCGTCGAGGGCACTGTAAGTGACGCTCAGCCCATCGGAGTTGTTGGCCATGGTCTGTCTACCTCGTCTCGCTCGTGTCTGTCTGATGGGTGCCGGCTGTCCGGCGGATCACCTGCGAAGTCGCCGGGCTCAGTACGAGCTGAAGGGGGAGACCGTGGAGGCGCCGTCCTGAAGGCTGATCTTGTTCATGGCGGCGCGCACGTCGTCTTCCTTGGTGTCCTTGATCTCGCGCGTCTTCGTCATCGCCTCGATGACGTCGCCGAGGATCCTGCCGATGTTCTGCATGGACTCGTTGATCTCGTACTGCTTCTTGTCGAACGCGGCGCGGCCGATGCCCTGCCACTGCCCCTCGAGGCTGTCGATGACCTGCTGGAGGCGGTGCACACGGCCCCGGATGTTCTCGTACTTCAGGAACATGTCGTTCTGCAGCTTGCTTACTGCGCCGTCTTCGAGCTTCTGCTTGTCAACCATGACCAGCCCGCCCTTTCCTTGTCGTTTCCTGGTCAGTTGCTTCGGCCCACCGCCGGGCGGGCGGTGAACACGCTGTGTTGGTTCGTGGAGCCCGGCCCGGGCGGGCTTCGCGGCAGGCGGGACGGCGCCGGGCGTCCGGCTCGGCGACCCCCGCCCTCACCTCGCCCGGCGCGCCCGCAGGACGGCGAAGCCCGCGCCGCCGATCACGAGTACGGCGGCGGCAGCCCCCAGCGCGATCCAGAGCGTGCTGCTGTCGTTCGACGCTTCCGCGCTTGATCCTGCCGCAGATGTGCCGCCGGTCGAACCCTTCTGCGGAGCCTGTGACGAGGCTGGTGCGGAAGAGGACGGCGCGGACGACGACGTGGAGTTCCTGGCCGCGGACTTCGCCAGCAGGTCACCGCCGTTCTCCTTCGCCAAGGGGTCGACGTTCGGCGGGCCCGCGTCGTACCCCGAGTCCTCGAGGACCACACGGGGCCGGATGAAGCCGTAGCCGGCGTACTTGCTCGGGTTGTCCTTCGCCCATGTCCGCCCGGCCGTGTCGATCAGCGCGCGGGTGACCTGGTTCACCGTCCAGTCCGGGTGGGCGGACCAGATCAGCGCGGCGGCGGCCGAGGTGAGAGCGGCCGCGGCACTGGTGCCCTTGCGGTCGCAGTAGGAGCGGAGGACGGCGTCGCAGTACCCGGGGAATCCCTCACCCGGTGCCGCGAGGTCCACGTAGCCTCCGTGCGAGGAGAACTTCGACACCTCCAGCGACTTGTCCGCGGCCGCTACCCCGACGACGTAGGGGAAACCGGCCGGGTAGTCGATGAACCCGCTCCCCCCGTCGGCTGCGTTGTTCCCCACAGCGGCGATCAGCAGCTTCCCCTTCGAGGCGGCGTATTTGATCGCCGCCTCGTCCTCGTCGGTGGTCATGCCCCCGAAGGACATACTGATGATCTTCGCGTCGGTGTCGGCGGCCGCTCTGAGCGCCTCCGAGGGCTCGGGAGTCTTCCGCTGCTCCTCCGTCCCCTTGAGCCCTTCCAGTTCGACTCGGTAGGGGACGATCTTCGCCCCTGGGGCCAGTCCCTTGAGGCCTCCGCCCGCGCCCGTGCCGGCGATGAGTTCTGCCATGCTCGTTCCGTGGCCGGAGTAGTCGTCCGTCGGGTGGTAGGCGACCTGCTGAGGGACCTCGTGGGCGAGTACCTGTCCCTTCAGGGAAGGCGTGCCGGCGTTCACCCCGGTGTCGAGGAGGGCGACCTTGACGCCCTGTCCCGTGCTGACCTTCCACATCTGCTCGGCCTGCATCGCACCCAGGTACCACTGCTTCGACTGGGCGTCGGCTGCGGTGGCGTTCGGCGCGAACGCCACGCTTGCGGCAGCCAGGGCGCCGACGACCGCGCCCACGGCGCGTGCTCGTCCTGTGCGGCGCGTCCCGAGGAGCTCAGCCCGCTCGGCTCGTCGGCTGGTCCCTGACGTCATGGCGTTGAATGTCCTCGCTCGGAGCTCAATGGATGACCGGCGGCACGTCGCGCCGCGGCTTGGTGGGCAGGTGCGTCTCCTCGTCCTCGACCAGGTAGTCGGGGCGCGGCGCTCCGCACTCCTTCTCCTTCTCACCGGTCTCGCCCTGACGGCCGGGCCCGCGTACGAGGCCGGTGCCACCGCGCGTCATACCGTTGCGCTCGGCTCGGCCGGCGGACTCGCGTGCGACCGGCCTGCCGGTGACGGCCTCGGACGCCGCCGTGCCACCGCGAGAGGCAGGCGTACGGGAGGAGGAGCCTTGTCTCCCCGTGGATTCGGTCGCTCCGAACACGCCACGCTGACCGGTCGCCCCCGTCCTGGGCCTGGACTCGGCTTCGCCCCCCGCACCGATGACGGTGCCGCGGGGCATGCGCGGCGCGTTCTTCCCCGAAGCACCGGAGGGGGAACTGGGCCGCCCTCCGACGATGCCGTTCGCCCGCCCGGCACCCGCGGCCGGGCCGCCACCGGTTCGCGACGTCGGTGTGGCGCCGGTCCGCGAGGTGCCGCCGGCGACTCCTCGGCCCGTCGGCGAGGAACCGGTACCCGTGCTGCTGCCCTTGGCGATCGACTGGCCCGTCGCCGCCGCACGCCCCACCTGGCTCATCGCGCTCCGGCCCGCGGAACGTCCCGCACCCGAGTTGCCCAGGCCAGGCCTACCGGCGCGCCCCTGTGCGGAGGCAGGCGTACGCGCGCCCCCGGCTCCACCGGTCGCCCGGCCCGGCAAGCCGTTGGGGACATAGCCCTTCCCGAACACACCGGTCGGATCCGCGCCCGGGGCAGAGGGCCCCGTGGCCGGCGGGGTGTGCCCGGTGACAGGCGTGGTGACGGGCGGAAGCGTGCCGACGCTGTCGATGTTCGTGCCGACGGGTTCGGCCGGGCGCGGGACGTCACCGGTGACGTGCTGCACAGGCGCGGGCGCGTCGCTGTCGCCGCGCACCGCTACGTGGCCCGTGGACCCGACCGTCGCATGATGCCCGTCGGACGGCGCCGGTCGCGAGGTGCGGGTGTCCTCCGCGGCCGAACCGACGCCTCCTCCCGTGTCGTCCACGTACACCTTGGGCCTGGGAACACCCACATTGGGCATGGCCGTGAACTGTGGAGGCTGCGCGTTCAGACCGTGGAGCTGTTCCTTGGCCACCGCGTAGTACGAGGACAGCCGGTTCATCTGGTTGATCGCTTCCTGGCGGTCCTTCTCCACCCGGACGGCGTCGGCGTACTCCTCCTTGTCCGCGGCCTTCTCGGCCTCGGTGAACCTGTCGGGCCGCTTCCGGTCCGGTCGGGTGTCACGTGACGGCATGGCACTGCGCACGGATGCCAGTCCGACGGCGGCGGCGGTGATCTGGTCGCCCGCTCCTCCGGCGAAGTCGCTCAGCGCGTTGGTGCTCTTCACGAGCGAGCGGCCCCACTCACGGAACGCGTCGCCCGACTCTCCGACCCAGTGGACCTTCTCGATGTGACCGTCGAGTTCCTTGGCCGCCGCGCTGATGGCGTCGCGCGCGTCCCACAGGGCCTTTCCGGAGGACTCGAGATCTTCGGGTTTCGTCTGCTCGACCAGGTCGACCATCTTGTTGAGGTCGTAGTCGTCGAAGTGGGTGCGGCCGTGCATGGCCCTGCCGTAGGGCGTGGCTTCGACCATCGGGCGCAGGGCGCCGTAGACGAGGTTGTTGTAGAAGCCGCCTTGCGGGTGCTCCTCGATCCCTCGCGCGAAGTCCGTGAAGGAGTTCTGGCCGGAGACCCGCTCGTAGTCCGCCTTGTGCTTGTTGTCGCCCATGGTCACGCCTTCAAGCCGGTGCCGTCGCCGGTGTGCGCAACGCCCGTCGTGGGCTGCAGCGCCTTGATCTTCGTCTGGATCTCCCAGAACCGCCGGCGCTGTTCCTCTTCGAGGTTGCCGAAGCCCACGTGGGCGCCTTTGACCGCGATCCCGATCGCCTCGATCTGCAGGTGCAGGGTCTTGGACAGGGTGGTGAGCTTCTCGTGGACCGCGTCGTACTGGTCGTACAGGTCGTGCGCCTCCTGGAAGACGGCGCTCCCGCTGCTCAGTGACGTACGGCTGATCGTCTGGGCGCTCACACGCGTCGGGTTGCCGGCGGACGACTCGAGGTCGCGCAGGACGGCGTCCACCCGCTTCATGAACGTGGTCAATGCCTCACCACTGGCCTCCAGGTTCGCTGCCCTGGCAGCCGACACGCCCCCCACCATGTCTGCCGGAAGCACGACGCTCCTCCCCGTTTCCCCGTGTCACAGTCGGCCGAGACCGACGATCCCGCTCACCGTACGATCGCAAAGCGAGCCGCGTCGCACAACGCCTTTGCCACTCTAGTCAACCTGCCCATCGGGACCAACCAAAGTGTGTACTAAGCCTGTTACGGAACGATGGGCGCGCCGCCCATCTCCCGCTTTGCCGGTCCACTGCGAACGCCCCGGCCAAGGCGCGCCACCGCCCGCTCCAGCGCCTTCACCCGCCACGGGCGTGACCGGCACCCGTCGCCACCGACACCGCCGGCGGTCTTCATCGAACCTCCACACAGGCGGGTGACGGTCCTGGACCACACCGCTGACGAGCCCGGTCACGCACAGCCGCCAGGTGGTGTTCACGGCCTCGACCGACCCCGGCGTCACACAAACAACGCACACCGGACTCGGCCCGTGAGCCCCGCCGCGGCCAGTTGCTAACTTGACCGGGCGCCACGGCGCGGAGACCGGTCCGTCCGCGCCGCGCCGCGCGCACCTCAGCCGGTAACAGCCATTCGGCCGGCGCCCAGTGGAGCTCGGAGAGTGACACGAATTGAGCCGGAACGCGCGAGCGCTTCACACGATCCCCGCACTGACCGTCCTGGTGGTGGGTGCGGTGGCGGGGTGCTCCTCGGACGGGCCGAGGCGGGCCTTCACGGTCCCCAAGGCGATGTGCGGTGTCTCCGTCCCCTCCGACGCGCTCTCCCGCCTGTTGCCGGAATCGGGGAAGACGGTGCGGGAGGAGGACGGCCCCGGTAATGCCGGAACCTGCGAGGTAACGGTGGACGGCGCAGTGGTGCTCTCTGCCGAGCGAGAGCGCGTCGACGCAGGCCGTTCGGCATGGCGCATCCTCTCCTACGATCACCGGATCGGTCAGGCCAAGTCCGCAGAAGGCGGCACCATCGCCTACGTGGACCGAGCTGCGGTGTCAGTCCTGCGGTGTCACGACAAGGGCGCCGAGGGCGAGGCCGTCAGCACTTACATCAGAGTCCTGAAGCCGGGCCGCAACGACGAGTCCGCGATGAAGAGCCTGATCTCCGGATATACGTCCGCTCTTGCGAAGCAGCGGCCGTGTGGGCAGGAGTCGTGATGACGGCCGGAGGGAAGCTCACGGTACAGAGCGGCCGAGTGGCAATGACGGGTCCGCAGTTGAAACGAAAGAATGAGACGTGACATTCACCCGCCCCAAGGTGGCGCTCGTCACCGGAGTCGTTCTGGTGCTGACGCTCGTCGCCGGGATGGCCTATGCCTTCGAACTGCCGCCGTTCGAGAAGAAGGGCGAGGTTGAGGCAGCGAACGTGTGCGATTCGCTCGGTGATGCGTCACATGCCGCAGCCGCGCTCAGGGACGTGCTGCCGGAGAAGTCCTCTTACTCGTTCGAGGACAGCGCCACGGATCTCCGCACCGACGAGCTGGACCACTCGTACGAGACCGGTTGCTTCGTCCGAGGAGGCGGGGAGCAACTCCTCGTAGCCCGCACGGAGATGTTGGAGTACGACAAGGCGGACAACTGGGTGACGGAGGTGGTCGGGCAGTTCGACGTCGCGTCGTCGCTCGAACCTTTCGGCGCCGGAGACAAGGCCGTCGCCTCCGGCAAGGTCGCTGCCATCTACCTCCCGTGCGCGTCGCACGGAGCCAACCGACACCTGAGTGTCGTCGTCCAACTGAAGAAGCAGGGTGATGCGCCGTCGTCGGTGCTGAGGTCACGGTTGGCCGCCCTGGCCAAGAACGCGGCCGCGTTCGCTCACAGGAAGGCTCGGTGCGACGTACCGCCGAGACTTCACGGATGACATCACCGACCGATGCGGACGGTGCAGGGCTCAGAGCACCCGAGACCCCGCACGCCATCATGGTGGGAGATGGACGACGCCACGTCCAGGTCTGCCCACTCGGGCACCGGTGGACTGGCGAGGGGTGGAGACTGCGCCAGTCCGGATCCCACAGAGGGACCGGCCGGCGCCGGCTTGCAGCATGCCCCTCGTCCGGTTGCCGGCGACGAGCCGGGCGCCCAAGTGGAACTCGGAGAGTGACGGGAATTGAAGGTCCTCACATACCCCTTGCGTGTCGTCTCTCTGGCTGTGCTCGCAGTCGCGGTGGCCGGCTGCTCGTCGGACGGACACAGACGGGAATT
This sequence comes from Streptomyces sp. NPDC003697, assembly GCF_053587115.1. Lineage (NCBI taxonomy): Bacteria > Bacillati > Actinomycetota > Actinomycetes > Kitasatosporales > Streptomycetaceae > Streptomyces > Streptomyces sp. NPDC003697. The sequence goes on along the minus strand of NZ_JBSFNN010000067.1, from coordinate 12,864 downwards.
CTCGGTACCGGGAAGTCTGTGCGGGGTGCCGGTGCCGTCTGGCGCGTTGTCCAGCCTCCTGCCCTCTTCGGGCAAGCGCGTCCGGGTGGCCGCGGAATCGGTGTCAGCCGACGGTGACGGGCTGTGCGAAGTCACCGTCGACGATGACACGGTTGTCGTCCTGAGCAGGGAGCGCATCGACGTCGGCCGGTCCGCGCGGAGCATCTTGGAGAACAGGCTCTCTGTGCACGACCTGAAATCCGCGGAGGACGGCTCCGTCGCCTACGCCGACCGGGGCGCCGTGTCACTGATCAAGTGCCGGGGCACCGGGTTGGAGGAGGAGGACATCAGTACCCTCATCAAGGTGCTCGGGCCCGCGCGGAAGGACATGTCGAGCATGAAGGGCCTCATCGTCGGATACACCGAGGCCCTGAGGGCGCAGAAGCCCTGCCGGGAAGGCTCCTGAATGCGGGTTGGGCGAGCGGGCTGCCCGCCGCGTCCCTCCCGTCGCGGGCAGCCGCAGACTTGCATCTTTACCGAATCTCCACAAAGGGCAATGTCCCCCACAAGGGACATGAACCGATCTCTTCTTGCCGCCGATTGCTAACTTGACTCGGCAGCACGACGTCGGAACGGTGGCCTTCACCCGACTCGGGCGGGAAGGCCGGCACGGGGGAAGGGGTTCCAGCCATGGCGTGGGAAGAGTGGGAGCAACTCAAGGCGCAGGCGGCCGAGCGGCACTCGGCGCGGATGCAGTTGAACCAGCTCGACGGCGGCGGAGGCACCGCGAGGCCCAGCCAGTACGGTGACCTGAAGGTCAAGAACAGTGAGCTGCAGAAACTCGGCACGTCCGCACACGAGTTGTACAACCAGTTGTGGGACAAGGCCCGTGTCGCCGTTCCCAGCAGCGACGCCGCTGCTGCGGACCTGTCGAAGCAGGGCTTCGCGCTCGGCGCCGGACTGCAGCACGTCTCGACTCGCTGGGACGAGCAGCTCAAGTCCCTGATGGACGCCTGCGCGCAGATCTCCAACCACATGCACCTCACCAAGAAGCTGCACGCCGACGACGACGGTTACATCGAACGGCAGATGAGCAGCATCGACGTCCTGGATGCCGGCTTCGACGAACGGGTCGGCGCACCGGGGAAGAAGAACCCCGTCTACGGGCCGCACCCCGAGAAGAAGGAGTAGCGCAGGCTGCGCGTCGGGAGCCCCGGCCGCCTCCTCATCTCCTCGCCCGATACCAGGATCACTCGACCGCTGCTCGCCATCTTCAGGGGACGACAACCGATGGACCTCGAGGCTCTGCGCCACGCCAACTTCAAGCTGCTCGACGACGCCGTCACCGACTGGTCGACGCTCGTCCGCAATCTGGACGGCCTGAAGAAGGACGCCGAGGAGAGCCTTCACCAGGCGGCGAACAAGGCTGACTGGGCCGGTGTCAACGCCCAGGTGTCCAGGGAGTTCATCGGCAAGACGGCCGGTGAGTTCGCGGACGCCCACACCCAGGCCACCACGATCCGTGACATCCTGCGCGACACCCTGGGCGAGCTGAAGGACTACCATCGACAGCTCACCGAAGCCATCGACCGCGGGGAGAAGAAGGGCATCAAGGTCGTGCCCGGCAGCGGCAGTTTCACCGTCACGGCGAGTGATCCGTCGGGTGACGGTAACGGGCAGGAGGGCAAGCCCGGCCAGGGGGAAGTCGACGCCCTCCGTGACGAGATCCAGGGCATCCTGGATAAGGCCACTGAGAGCGACAACTCGGCCAAGACGGTACTCACGGCCATCGTCGACCAGAGCAGGCTGGGTTTTTCGGACGCCCGTTACCAGGATCGGGACACGGCGGCACTGGCTGTGAAGGAGGCCGACGAGCTGGCGAAGCTGGCCGGCAAGAAGCCTGAGGACCTGACCGTCGCCGAGTTCGACCGGCTGAACGCCGGGCTCAACAAGTACGCCAACGACGAGTTGTTCGCGGAGAGATTCGCCACGGACCTGGGCCCGAAGCAGACGTTGGAGTTTTGGGCCGGTGTCAACGACCCGGCCAGGGGCAACTTCGAACTCGGCCGCGAGCGTCTCAAGCAGTTCGACGATCTGCAGCGGAACCTGGGGCTGACGCTGGCCCACGCCACCCAAAGCGACTCGGCGGCGATGACCGAGTGGAAGCGTTCAATGATCGATCTGGGTGACAAGCCGCTCTACGGCAACCACGGTGGCCCCATGGGCTTCCAGGTCATGAGCAACCTGATGCGGACCGGGGACTACGACGACCAGTTCCTGAAGGATTACGGCACCAAGCTCATGGAGACCGAGCGCAAGCTCACCGGCAACGGCGAACATCGCAACCCCGCCTGGCAGCACATGGGCATGGACCCCTGGCTGAACCGGATCGGTGAGGACAGCGGCTCCGACCCGCTCACGGGGTACCTGAAGGGCCTGTCCAACAGCCCCGACGCGGCGACGGACTTCTTCAACCAGCAGTACGTCTCCAAGGACGACCCGGACAACCCCTTCGAGCGCGACACGGACGGCAACGGCAAGAAGGGCAAGGTGCCGCTGTCGAACTTCCAGTACCTGTTCGAGGAGCGTGACTGGCCGCAGGAAATGGACTCCCACGGAGACGACCTGCACACCGGCAAGAACAACCTGGCGCTGGCCCTGGAAGCGGCCACGACGGGACATCCGGCGGGCGAGATGCCAACCAAGGACATGCCTGCCCACACAGCCGCGCAGGCGCAGCTGATGCATGAACTGGTCAATTCAATCTCGGACGATCCCGGCCGCGTGAAGGACCACAGCTACATGGCGGACAGTCTCGGCCAGATCGGGGCCGAGTACCTTCCCGACATTCACCGAGCAATGGCCGATGGTCCGGTCATCAGGGAAGGCGAGTCCAGTTGGGAACGACTCTTTCCGCTCGCCGGTGCTGATGCGAAGTTGGAGCACAGTGCCGTGACACGCTTCTTGGTCACCGTGAGCCAGAACCCGGAGGGATACGCAGCCCTCAGCGTCGGCGAAAAGGCATACACGTCCAGCCTGATGGACCGTCACCTCAATCCTGAAATCCCTGTAGACCAACGCTATCCGCACGATCCGCAGGAAACCGTCACCAGCATCTCTCGAAAGGCCGGCGAGTTCAGCGGCCTACTCGCTCAGGGACGACAGGAGGCGGTGCTCGGTCCTGCCAACGAGAAGGACAGCGACTTCGACTACGCCGTGAGTCAGAAGAAGAACGTAATCTCAGGAATCGTGGGGACCGGGGTGGGCATTGGTACGAGCTTCGTCGCCAGCCCTGCCGTCGGTGCTGGTGTCGGGGGTGTCGCAGGCACAGTGACGTCCGTCGTACTGGAGGGATTCTTCAAGGACGACTCGGGCCAATACCGGTCGGAGGCCGGTGACAACATCGCTAGCCGTTGGGAAACTGTCAAGGACAGCACTACCAACATCACGTACTCGGCAGCCTCTGAAGCGGCGAAGGCACACCACGCTGATTACACAGATAAGCTCGAGCGATGGGTGAGCGAGGGAACTGCCACCGGGTTCGACGACGCCGACACCGACATCCACGCAATGGCCAGAGACATGGACACCGAAATCCCGGATTGAGCATAGCTTGGCCGGTGAATCGAATCGAGAGTTGGGAATCGAGATGCACGGAATCCATTCGGACCGTGTCCGCCAAGCCGCGGTAGCCGGTGGAGCGGCTTTGTTGATCACAGCTGTGGCATCCTGCTCACCGCCTCCCCCTGCACGTGAGTACGCCACGCCGAAGGATCTGTGTGGCGTCAAAATCTCCAGCTCTCGCCTGGAACCGATACTCCCTCCAGGAGCAAAGATCAGCTCTCGGGCCACATCGGCGGTTGGTGTCAAACGTTGTCGTGTTCAAGTCGACGGAGAGATGGTGCTCTCAACCAGCGTGGAGCAGCGAGCCCCCAATGTCACGGCTAGGGACCTGGCGAGGTCGTCTTACGGCGTAGAACCGGATGACGAGAGTGCGGATGACGGCCGCGTCATCTATGCCGCGACGGGCGCTGTCGGGCAGGTCCCGTGCACGACTACGCCTGCCGATACGTCAATTTGGGTCACTGCCCGCACTACGGACCCAGTGGCGGCAGCGGACATGCGACGCTTCATCGAGCACTACGCAGCAGCCGTGGCGAACACGCACACGTGCTCAGTTTCATGACGATTGACCGCTCTGACCGTCAACGTCTTCCCGGCTCACTGGGGCGCACCCGCGCGCGAACGCGCGAGGCTATGCCTTGCATGCACCAGCGACGGCTGATCGGAGCACCCCTGCTGCTCGCGGCCCTCGGCTCACTCGTCGTCGGCTGCTCCGGGTCCTCCTCCGAAGGCAAGGAGTACCAGGTGCCCAAGGCTCTGTGCGGGATCTCCGTCGACCCCGAGCTTCTCTCGCCGCTGCTGCCTCCGGGCGAGAAGGTCGGCATCCGGGAGAAGACGCCGGTGCCCAACAGGAATCGCTGCCAGGTTCTCGTCGACGGGAAGCTCGCGCTGGTGGCGAGCGAGGAGTGGTGGGAGAGGGGGGACAGCATGACGACCGTGGCCCGCGGTGTTCCTCAGTTGAAGTCGGTGCGGTGGGACGGCGGTTCCCCGTCTCTCCACTCGGGCACCGGTGCACTGGCCAGGGTGGACAACTGCGCGAGTGCGGACCACCCCGGCCACACGCTGTACACGGTCGTTCAGGTGTACGCGAAGGATGTCGGCAACGCAACCGCCGTGAAGAAGCTGAGCGCCGCCTACACCGAGGCCGTGGAGAACGGGCCGGACTGCCGGTAGGGCGGGCCCGAGGCGTGTCGTCGGGCTGTCAGCCCTCACCCTTCCGGCTCGACACCGTGAACGTGTGGACGGGGATCGTCACCTTCCCGGCGTCCCCCGGGATGCCCGGGGCCACCGTTTCGGTGTCGCTGGTGTGCTTGAGCCCGACGTGCATGCAGAACGCCGTTTCCGCCCCGCCGGCCGAGACGACGTAGGACGCCTCCTCGGACGTCGCCGGGCCGGTGAGGGAGGCGTCGGCGCCGGTCTGCGGGGCGTCGCCGCCGCCGTGTTCGACGACCTCGTCCTCGACCTTCCTGGCTGTCTCGCCGTCGAAGTCTGGGGCCGCGCCGAAGAGGTCGCCGAAGGTGGTGCTTCCGCCCGGGGCCGCCGTGGCTCCCCGGGCGGCGCTGCTCAGTTCGTCGTCGCTCCACTCCGCGCCGTCGGCGACGGCCAGGGACTGGAAGCCGAGGTCAGAGCCGCGACCGCGGCCACGGCGAACAGTGTGACGCGGGCGACGACGGAGGCCGAGTCGGGGATGTCGGGGTCCGAGGGGTCGACGGACTCGCGCCAGGCCCCGACGCGGTCCGCCTTCACGCAGCCCATCGCCACGAGCCCGGCCGACACGGCGAACAGCGGCACCGTCCTCGCCGTCATGCCGTCCCTCGCACGTGTCCCCGTCGTCGTGCGTCCCGTATCGCCACCGCCGTGCCGCCGAGGCCCGACACCAGGACGAGGCCGCCGACGACCACGTAGGTCGCCAGGCGGGTGTTGCGTTCCTCGGGTGTCTCGCCGAAGTGCACGGGGGTCACCGACGGGGCCTCGGCCCGGGTGACGCCCTCCTGCGCACGCGGGGACTCCACCGGGTGCGCGGGGTCCACGTCGGTCAGGGCCTTGACCGGGTCGACCACGCCCCAGCCGACCAGACGGTCGTGATCGGCGACGGAGCGTTCCGCCGTCTGTTCGATCTGGGCGACGATCTGGCGGGCCGTCCACTTCGGGTACTTGGCCTTCAGCAGGGCCGCCACGCCGGCCACGTAGGGCGCGGAGAAGCTGGTGCCGTTGTCGGAGCAGTGGCCGCCGCCGGGGACCGTGGAGATCATGTCGACGCCGGGAGCCGCGACGTCCACGAAGTCGCCGGACTGGGAGAAGGAGGCGCGCTCGTTGTTGCGGTCGGAGGCCGCCACGGCGAGGACGCCCTCGTACGACGCCGGGTAGGTGACCTTGACGTTGCCGCCGAGGCCGTCGTTGCCGGCGGAGGCCACGACGACGACCCCCTGGCCGAGGGCGTAGTCGACGGCCTGCTTGAGGCGGACGTCGGGGGCGACGGCGTTGGCCGTGTCCTGGGAGATGTTGATGACGTCGACGCCGGCGCCCACCGCGTCGCGGATCGCCTGGGCGAGCGTGGTCGCCGTGCCGTCGCCCTCCGCGTCGTTCTGCTTCATCGGGAGGATCGTGGCGTCCGGAGCCAGGCCGACGAAGCCGGTGCCCTTGGCGGGGCGGGCCGCGATGATGCCGGCCACGCGGGTGCCGTGGCCGACGGTGTCCGTGGTGCCCTGGGCGTTGCCACGGTCGATCTTCTCGCCCTTGGCGTTCTTGGCCGGCAGGTAGTTCTTTCCCTTGGCGGCGTCGACCGCTGCTCTCAGTTGGGGGTTCCTGACGTCGACTCCCGTGTCGATGACGGCCACTCGGACGCCCTTGCCCGTGGACTGCGCCCACAGCTGGTCCAGGTTGACCCGCTGCAGCGCCCAGGGGCGGCCCGCGTACGGCTTCGACGGGAAGGTGCACTGGCCGTCGTCGGCCCACGCCGCGGGCGCGGGCAGGGCGAGCACCGTCGTCGTCGCCGTGAGGGCGGTCGCGGCCGCGAGGGCCGCCGCGCGGGTGACGGCCGCCGTCCGCCGCCGTCGCCCGGTGTCTGCTGCTGTCAGCATGGGTTCGCTCCCCTCCCCCGTGAGTGTCAGGAGCCCTGGGGCTGGCGGGCCGCCGACTCCGACAGGCGCGGGCCGGTCGGCAGGAACGTCGACCACTCCGCGGGCACGGGGGTCGGTTTGACCCGTTCGTAGCCGAGCCGGGTCTGTGCGATCCTCGCCTCGTCCAGTTCTTCCTTGCGCTTCTTTTCGGACGTTCCGATGCCCTTGTCGTCGGTGGCGCTGTCGCTGTTGGACTGCAGGGCGTAGCGCAGGCCCGTGTCGGTGACCAGGAACACCGGGCCGGCGCCGGTCTCCGTGCCCTTGAACTGCCGGAAGAGCAGGCCGGAGCCGGCGGTGACGTAGGCGCTGGAGGAGCCGGTGGGCAGCTGCGCGGGGAAGTCGGTGCCCACCCAGGTGGACAGGGTCTTCCTCCCGTCGGCGCCGACCGAGCGCAGGACGTTGCAGACGGTGTTGCGGCCGGAGGTGGTGCTGGCGCCGTCGTTCACGGTCTTGGGCCGGTACTGGGGCCAGTCCTTGTCCGCCGCGAAGGTGGTGCTGTCGACGACCGCGCCGGGGCTGACCTGCTGGGCCTCGCCGGCCTGGCCGACGGCCACCAGGTCGCGGCTGTTGAGCAGCAGGGTGGCGGTGAACTCGGAGATGCGGGCGACGCGGCCGGGCAGGACGACGTAGAACTGCATGCGCCGGCCGTCGTAGGCCTTGATGACCATGCCGACCTTGTCGTAGCGGTCGTACTGCGCCAGGCCGTCGAAGGCGCCCGCCTTCGCCCCGGGGGTGCCGTCGATGGCCGGGATGGCGACCGCGTCGCCCTTCTCGAGGGTGTCGAGCCATTCCTGGGAGACCCGCTGCGGTGCGCGGCCCTGGGTGTCGAGGGCCTTGAGGAGTTCCTTGTCGGCCGGGTTCGCCAGCGGGTAGCCGTGGCCGCGCGCGTCGACGACGTACTGGGACCTGCCGTCGGGGCCCACGACGTACATCAGCTCGCCACCGGACAGCCTGTCGCGGCCCTCGGCCTTGGCGTAGTCCTTCTTGGCGAAGACGAACGCGGCCTTCTGGATGGCCCGGCCGCCGTCCCCGGGGCGCTCGCAGACCGCCCAGCGCTTCGGGGTCTCGGCCTCCCCGGGGGTGGGCAGGCGGTCGGGGGCGTAGGGGATGCCGATCGTGGCGCCGTGCGGGGGTTTCCCGCTGTCGAGGACCTTCTCGTCGACGGTGATGACGCTGTTCTTGTCCGGGGGCAGGAGGAGTTTGGCGGAGGCCATGTTCAGGACCGGGTGCAGCTGTGTCTGCTTGCCGGTCTTCAGCACGACGTAGCGCGTCGTCGAGTCGCTCGCGACGATGACGTGCTCCTCCGGCTTGTCCCAGCCCTTGGGCGCGGTCGGGCTGAACAGGCCGATCCCACCGAACACCGCGAGGACGACGACGCCGACGACGACGCCGGGCAGTACGGCGCCCAGGGGCTTCGGGGCGCTCTCCTCCGAGCCCGACGGAGAGGGCCGGAGGAAGGACGCCAGCATGCGCCGCTTCGCGAAGGTGTAGGCGTTGAGTTCGTCCCGCCGTGATGCCATCTGTTTCCGCTCTCCCCGTGCAGAGCTGTGAAGGGGTGGTGGAGACCCGGTGCACCCCGTGCCCGCCCCCCGGCTGCCGTCGGTGCCTCGACTGTCGGCACCGGCCCCTACTATGCCTGTTGTGGGGCACCGCCCGCGGCACGGGTAGGGTGCTGAGTCCCTCAAGAGCCCGGTACGGGACGGGAGTCCGCGCGCCGAGCGGCCGTTCCGTGCGGAGCTCCGGGGGCCGTGCCGGTGAGTTTTCGGGAGAGTTCGGGGGGTTTGCAGTGGTGGCTTCCGCAGCACGGGCCCGGTCGCGGTCGCAATCGGGGTCACGATCGGGTGACGGGGGACCGGGTTCCCACGGCCGCCGTGGCGCCGCCCCGTCCGGCACGGCCGCCCCGGGCCCTCTCACGCCGCATCCCACGTCACGCTCGGGCCGTGCGGGCTCGTTCGTGCTGCAGCGCACGGTGCTCCTGGAGCTCGCCGTCGCGCTCCTGGTGTGCGGGTGGGCGGTCGGGCCGTTCGCGCTGGTGCCGGCCGCCGTGGTCGCCGTGGTGCTGGTGGCGCTGGCCTTCGTCCGCCGCCGGGGACGTTCGCTGCCGGAGTGGCTGGGCACGCTGCTGGAGCTGCGCGCCCGCCAACGGCGGGCCGCGAGCACTCCGGTGCCGCCGGGCACCGAGTCCGGCTTCGCGCCCGCCGTCGAGTGTGACCCCGGCCTGCGGACGTACTCCTACGGCGGCCGGGACCGGCGGCCGGTCGGCATGGTGGGGGACGGGACGTTCGTCAGCGCCGTGGTCCAGGTGGAGGCCGACGTGACCGCGCTGCGGGCCGAGCGGGGGCGGCAGCCGCTGCCGGTCGGACTGGTCCGGGACGCGCTGGAGGTGGACGGGATACGGCTGGAGTCGGCCCAGATCGTGCTGCACACGCAGCCCGCGCCGGCCCTGCATCTGCCGCAGCACTCCGTGGCGGTCACCAACTACGCCCCGTTGCAGGCGCAGACGGGTGCACCGGCGGTCCGGATCACGTGGATCGCGCTGAAGCTCGACCCCGAGCTGTGCCAGGACGCGGTGGCCGCCCGCGGGGGCGGTCTCGTGGGCGCGCAGAAGTGCCTGGCGCGGGTCGCCGACCATCTCGCCAGCCGGCTGACGGGAGCGGGTTTCCGTACGACGGTCCTCAACGAGGAGGAGCTGACCGCCGCGATCGCCACGTCGGCGTGCGCGAACCCGCTGGTGACGGCGGAGGCCGGGCGCGGCGAGACGCGGGAGCGGCGGACGGAGGAGTCCGGTCGCAGCTGGCGCTGCGACAACCGCAGACACACCACGTACTGGATCCGCCGCTGGCCCCAACTGGGCGGCCGGGGGCCGTCGTTGCCGCAGCTCGTGGCGGCGCTCACCGCGGTGCCCGCGCTCGCCACGACCTTCAGTCTGACGCTCGCGCGGGGAGAGCGGCAGGAGATGGCGCTGTGCGGTCACGTCCGGGTGACCGGACGCGGCGACGACGAACTGATCGCGGCCCGGCGCGCGGTGGAGGACGCCGCCCGCCAGGCCGGGGTGGGTCTCGCCCGCCTGGACCGGGAGCAGGTGCCCGGCATGCTCGCCACGCTGCCCCTCGGAGGTGCCCGGTGACCGCCATGACCACGCAGACCCCCGGCTTCCCGGGTGCGGCCGTGCCGTCCTCCCCCGCCGGTCGGATGCGTGAACGGCTGCGCAGCGGCTTCGGGTTGATCGGCCCGCGGCACGGACGGCACGCGCTGCCGGCCGGCCAGCTGGACGCCCTCGCCCTGCCCATCGGGGACGACGGCGTCGTCGTCGGCGTCGACGCCGAGGGGCAGCCGGCCGTGCTGGGGCTCAACCGGCCCACGCCGTACGACGTCGTCCTCATCGGCGGCCTGTGGACCGCCCAGGTCCTGGCCCTGCGGGCGGCGGCGACGGGCGCACGCGTCGCCGTGGAGACCGGCCGGCCACAGTCCTGGATGCAGATGGTGCACGCCATGGGCGGCGGTCAGAACGGCCTGGCGGTGTACGAGGTCGGCCGGGTGCCCCCGCAGGGCGCGTCGGCCGGTACGCCGGTCCTGGTGGTACGGGACTGCGGTATGCGGCCCCCGCGCGGGCGGGTGGTCTCCGGCCCGTGGCAGTCGGTGGTGACGCTGCTGCCCTATCTGAGCCCGGTCGCGCCGCGGCTCGTACGGCAGGCCCGGCTCGTCGGAGTTCAGCGGATCTCCCCCGACGAGGCGGCGGAGCTGGGGCGGACCATGGCGTTGCCGCGGGCGGACATCGACTCCCTGCCCACGCTCGCCGACGGCGTCACGCTGTGGTGCGCCGACCGGGACCGGCAGTACGTGATGACCCAGCCCACCGATGCCGAGATCGGATTGTTGGGAACGCCGCGCCGCATGGACTGAACGAGGTCCTAACGGACCGGTCCATGACCGGTGTTGACGCTTGTGGGGTGTTTCGTGCCGGCTATCGGGGCGCTGTTCGGCCGGTTCCGCTCGGCTTCCGGCCGGTCGTCCGGCCCTTTGTCGTCCGGTTTGACCGCTTGGTCGACCCCTGCGCCGTGGGCCGGGGCGGGATGTGACGTCACGGACGTGAGCGGAGGTGCGACCGGGCCTGCCGCACGCGTGCCCGTGGTGATTAGGCTGGGAGTCGGGCGCCACGTCAGAACCCGCGGCTGGGCCGTCGGCGCTCCGGGGGAGGGCCGGGTGGACCGGATCGGTCCGGGTCTCCGGCCGACAGGTCCCGGCTGACCCCGTACGACACGAACGGTCGCCCCAGCACGGCATGAGGGTGCTCGACCACACCAGGAGGAACTGTGAACAGCGATCGGGACGGGATCCGCGGGGGCTGGGCCACGCCCGGCGACGACCAGTCCGACGCCGAGTCCGCCATCGAGACGACGGGCGAGTTCACCATCGACTACGCGCCGCCCGCCTGGTACACGCAGAACGCGTCGGGCGCCTCCGACGAGGCCTCGCAGACCCCTCCGGCCGGCCCGGCCACCCCTCCCCCGCCGCCTCCGGTCGGTCCGCCGGTCGGCGTTCCGGACCTGCCGCCCGGCGGCGGCTTCCAGCCCGCCTGGGCACCGCCGGCGGCCGCTCACCCGGTGGCGCCCGACGCGGACGAGGCGGGCGACAGCGGCAACGGCGACCTCGTGAGCGGTGCGACGATGCGGATCTCCGCCGCCGCGCTGAAGCGTGAGTTCGCCGAGCGGGACCGGGCGGCCGCCGCCGCGGACGCGGGCGGCGACGCCGGGCCCGCCGCGGACGGTGGGGCGCCGGCAGCCGTCCAGCCGCCGGGCGACCCCGAGGCGTCCGCGGATGCCACCCCGGCCGGGGACGCCGCGAGCGGGCCGGACGAGCCGGGGGTCCCGGTCGCCGGGCCCGGCCCGGACCTGCCTCCCGCGGACGGCCACGGCACGACGCCCGGTGACGCCGCGTCGGCGCACGCGGGGCTGACGGAGGCGGCGCCCGACGGCGAGCACGGCGCTAGCGGCCTCGGTGGCGCGCCCGCTGCCCAGGCTCCGGCCGGCGGCACAGCCGGGCGGGAGGACGAGGCACCGCGGGGTGAGAGCGCCGGCCTGGGCGCGTCCGAGGGCACGGCCGGGGACCCGGCCGACGCTTCGGCGGGTGCGGACGCGCAGGCGGGTGCACGGGCCATGGCGGACGACGGTGCGGCGGTCTCCGCTCCCGAGGCGGGCGACGGTTCCGGCAACTCGTCCAGCGCCGCGGACGGGCAGGCGGGAAACCTGCCCGACGGAGCCTCCGCCGAGGCCGCCTCCGGTCACGTCCCGGAGCCGCGGACTGATACGGCGGGCGACGGTGGGGCGCGGGACGCCGAGCAGGCGGCGGACGGCGGCGGGAGCGCGCCGGACGCCGTCCCCGCGGCGCCCGCACCGGCCGACGGCACCCCCGGCGGCGTACCGGCCTCCGGGTCCGGGACACCGGGCGGGACGTTCGGGGACGTGCAGCAGCCTCCGGCCGGCTGGGGTCCGCCGCCGGCGCCGCAGGGTGCTGTGCCGCCGCTGCCCCCGTCCTACCAGCCGGCCGCTCCCCCGCCCGCGGACCAGTGGCCGGCGCAGCCGCAGGCGGCCCATCCGGCGGCCGCGGACGGCGCACAGCCGGGTGTCCCGCAGCAGCCGACGGGTACGCCGGCGCAGCCCCAGCAGCCGTTCCCGCAGCACCCGCCCTTCCAGCAGCAGGCACCGCAGGCCGAGCCCGCCGCGTGGAACGCGCCGATCGTCCCGCCCCAGCAGACCCCGGCAGCACCCACTCCCCCGGCGCCTCCCGCCGGCTACGGCTTCCCGCAGCCCGGCAGCGGTCAGGCGGGCGCGCCCCCGGCCCCGCAGCCGGCCCCCCACTATCCGGCGCAGGGCGGCTACGGCTTCCCGCAGTCCCCGGCTGCGGCGCCCGCCGCCGCACCGGACGCACACGGCGGCTACGGCTTCCCTCAGCCGGGCCCCACACCGCCCGCACCGGACCACGGCGGCACTCCTGCTCCCGCGCCCGCGCCGCACGCGCAGGCCGGTTACGGCTTCCCCCAGCCGACGGGGGCGAGCGGGTCGCCGGGCGCGCCCGACCCGGCCGCGCAGCCCGGCGGCTACGGCTTCCCGCAGAACCCGGGTACCGCACACGCCCCCGGCAC
>NZ_JBSFNN010000066.1:0-39387 GCF_053587115.1 Streptomyces sp. NPDC003697 | reverse complement strand
CGAGTGGGGGTACCCCCTGCTCGAGCGGAGCCGAGAGCTTGGGGGAGCGTGCCGGGCGTCGCGACGGGGCGAACGTTGCCTGCCGCGGCACTAGCTAGCCAGGGACCTTCCAAAGCCGGTCGAGCAGGCCGCACACTACGACACCCGTGACCAGGAAGGCGCCCATGGCTGACAGGAGCGCGACCTCCTGGTACGACGATGGTGTCACCCGTAGGGCCAGCGCTGCGGCGGCGGTCCCGGCGAGGACGGCGCAGCCGACGCGGGCCGTGAGACCGAGCACGGCACCGGCCGACATCTGGCGGGCCGCGCGCGCGCAGGCCACGACGGCCGTCAGGGCGCCTGCGGCCAGGGCCAACAGGGGCGTGCCGAACAGCAGGCCGTAGCGGACCGCCAGGGCCGGTGCGAAGAAGAGCAGCAGCCAGTGGCGCAGCGCGTGCACCACGAACGACAGTGTCGGAGCAGACCCGTCGGGCACCCGGGAAGCGGCCGCACGCAGCCCCAGCAGGGCGAGCGACGCGCCCAGCACAAGCGGCAGCCGGTCGTCCAGGCGCCCCAGGTTGTACAGCAGCGCGGTGTCGTAGACGACCAGCACCAGAGCGCCCAGCGCCCCCAACGAGCCGACGAACACCAGCAGCCCCGGCATCGACGCGGGCACCAGAGCCGTGCCCGTGTCACGCGCCGCCAGGCGGGCGAGCAGCAGCGGGGTGACGACTGCCGAGACGGCTCGGATCAGCACGTCGTCCACGGTGTAGGGGTTGTGCAAATCCCACTCGACCAGGCAGAACACGGCCGTGTACGACACCGAGGCCAGCGGCAGCAGGGCCGAGCGGGCGATCCGGCGGTAGAGGTCGGCGTCCAGCCAACGCGCCACCATCGCGAATGCCAGCAGGACGAAGGGAAGTTCCAGGAATGCCTGGACCCGCAGCACGCTCGGCGCTAGAAGCCCCGGCTCCGGGAAGCGTTCGGCCAGGCCGTGCAGGAGAGGATTCTCCGATGCCAGGTTGAACCACCCGACAGGTAGATACCGCGCGACGAACGACGGGTCCCCGTCGTGCACGCGCAGCACGTAGACCGTGAACAGCACCTGGTTGACGTAGAGCAGCCCGGTCACCAGTGCCAGCGCGGTGGCCGGTGAGACTGAGCGGCCAGCCGCCCCGGCCTGACGGCCGGACCGGCTGGTCAGGACACGCGGGGTGATCGCGAGGGCCGATACGACCGACGCGACCACCACCGAGTCCACGAGTATCCGCATGCCGGTCATGTGTGCAGATGCACCGTGCATTCCGTGCCGGTCCGATGGGTGATGACACCCGCGTGGTCCCGGTCCCGCAGGTACAGCGGGTCCGCTTCGTCGCCGGCCCGCCCGTGGTCCGTGGCGAAGACCCGGACACCGGCGACACCCCCCTCGACAGAGGAGGCTGGGCGCAGCCCGCTGCCGGAGACGAAACCCGGCACCGCCGAACAAGGCATCCGCAGCACGGCCGCCATCGGGTGTGTGTCGTCCTCGGACCACGCGTAATACCCGACGACCTTCACCGACGCCGGCACCCGGAGATCGTAGTCACGGAACGCCTGGGCCGCGCTCACATCGGTGATGCTGCCCGGGAAGGCACCCGGGAAGTGCTTCTTCGGTTCCTCGCCGCACGAGGCGACCGCCAGCAGCGGCAGCAGGCCCAGGACCAGGCCTGCAGCCGTGCGCCGAATGGCACGGATGCTCACCTTACCCCCCGATCGAGTACGAGTAGGAGCCCCAGACGCTGAAGTCCTGGGCGTAGCCGTCGGTGTGCAACTGTGCCAGATCGTTACCACCAGCCCTGGACCGCGGCACCCTTGTTCCCGGCGTCCATGAAGTCGGCCACACTGGTGCCCACGCTCGATCCGGAGTCGTAGGTGCCGCCCGACTTCTTGGCCACGGTCACCTGATCGTCGACCAGCCTCTGGAACGACGGCATGTCGTCCATCATTCGCTTGGGGTCGATCCGGTACGCGTCACCGGACGCGCCGAGCCAGTGATCGAGCAGGTCGGCGGCCACGTCGTAGTGCACGTAGTGGCGCAGACCCACTTCTGGCTGACGTGCCTGGGCTACAAGGACGGCGACGCCCGCCGCGTCCTGCGGGTCGACGCCGCCCCTGTCGACCTGTTCCGAAGAGCAGGACCTTCTGCCCGAGGTCGGGTGTGATCACGGCGTCGGAGCGCGTACGAAAAACTCCTGTGCGCTGGCTCGCACACCTCTGCGATCATCCCTGAATGGCGCAGAGTCTCGAATCGCTGGTCATCCGGCACGCCCACCGCCTTTCCTCCCCCAAGGGCTCCGCCGGAGAAGGAGCCACCGCCGCACGGCAGTTCGACGCGGCACTGACATCCGTGGGCTTCAAGCTCTCGGCGGAGCTGCTGGAACGGCTGTCGGGACTGTCCGAGGCTGCGGTCGTGCACACCGCCAAGCGGACGCTGCGCACCGTGAGCGAGATGGTGGGCGACCACGTCCGACACAACTCGTACTTCATCGACTTTCCGGCGAACGTGCCGGACACCGAAGAGTTCTGGATGCGGTGTGTGACGGAGGCGCTCGGCGACGCCAAGACGCGCGAGAACACGCTGACGCAACTCGTACACGGGGTGCTGAACCTGCTCAGCCTTCCCACGTACGGCCGCTACCAGCACACCTACGAGGAGATGCTCGCGGCGCAGGACGAGCTGATCGCTTCGGCGGGCGACCGGGTGACCGTCCTGCACCTCGGGCGGGACCTGGACGACGAACTCACGGACCTGTACCTGGCCCTGGCGGGCAGCACGATGCCACTGGGCGAGGACCACCTGCGCGACCTCAAGGCCCTCGCCGAGCGGTGCGCGCTCGGCCCCCAGCCGGAGTCGATCCCGGTCAGGGAGAACCGGGCGGTCGTCAACGAGGCCCGTCTCGCTGTCGGCGCGGACCTCCTGCTGGACACCGTCACCGACGTGCTGCGGCTGGCTTGCGCGCTGTCGGGCGGCGACGTGACACTGCAGGAGCCGACCCGGTTCCGGGCTCTCCCGCGGCCCACCCGCCGTGCGCTGCTCGCGGGCCTCGACGCCGTGGTCGCGGCGAATCCCGCCAAGCTGGCCGATGTGCACGCGCACCGCGAGCCTTTCAAGCGGCTCGGTGAGCGTCTCCACCCGCACGAGTACCCGCACTGGCCGCACGCCGCCGAGGTCTTCGCCGTGGCGCGGGGTGAGAAGGAAGCGCGGTCCTTCGACAGCCGCATCGAGAAGTTGCTCGCCGAGTCCGACGTCCTCGGTGCGGTGGGGCTGCTGAAGTCCGCTCCCGGCAAGCTGTTCCGCGCCCTGGACCTCCTGCTGCGTATCGCCGCCGACCAGGAGGAGCGGGACGCGGTGGTGGCCGCCGCTGTGCAGGTCGCCCCCGAGGTCTCCGGCCGGGTCGTGCTTTCGGTCCGCGAGCACTTCCAGAACCGGGAGCGGGAGACCGGCGACCCCCGGATCTTCGTCAACCGCCGGGGCCGCGGCTGGGTCGTTCCCGACGTCCGGCCGCCGGTCTCCGCCGCCGACCGGGATCGCCTGATCGCCGCCCTCGACGCCGAGATGCGCCGCAGGCTCCCGGCACCGGGCCGGCTGCTGCTCGACCCCGACGTCCTCGACGTGGCGCTCCCGCTCAGCGGCAGGGCGACCGCGGCCGGACTCGGCGTACTGCCTCGAGGTTCACTCTCGGCGGTCGACGGCGAACATCTGCGCTTCTTCGTGTACTGGAAGGAGACCGAGCGCCGGACCGACTACGATCTCTCGGCGCTGCTTCTCCGTACCGACTACAGCACCGACTCCTGGCTGTCCTACACGTCGCTCAGGGCTGTCGGAGGTGTGCACTCGGGCGATGTCACCGAGGCGCCCGACGGGGCATCGGAGTTCATCGACCTGTCCCTGGAGCGGGTACGCAGCGCATTCATCGTTCCGCAGGTCAACATCTACGCCGGCGAGAGCTTCGACGAGGTCGAGCAGTCGTTCTTCGGCTTCATGCTGCGCGATGTCGAGCAGAAGGGCCGGCCGTTCGAACCGCGCACGGTGCGTATGAAGTCGGAGCTTCGCGGGGTGGGTCGAGTGGCGCTGCCGCTGGTGTTCCGGCGCGGGGACGACGGCCGGTGGCGCGCGAAGTGGCTGCACCTGTATCTGAAGGGCATCCCGTCGGCCAACCGGGTCGAGCAGAACCAGGTGTCGGTGTCCAAGGTGGTGCGCGCCGTCGTAGAGCGCGAGCACCTGACGGTGCGGTACCTGGTCGACCTGATGTCCGGCGACACCACGGCCGTGGATCTGTGGGACGGCGGGCCGGTCCCAGACGAGCCCGTGATGTACATCGGTCTCGAGCGTCCCGAGGGGGTGCACCCGGACTCCCGGGTCGTCACCCTCGAAAACCTGCGCGACTTGATCCCGGGCTGAGTGCTAGCGTTACCCACGGCGAGGCCATGAAGGGGCTTCCTTCTCCATTCCTCTTCTGAAACAAGTTCCTTCGCTTTCCTCGCCCTCGACGTCGCTCGGGCGATGCCCGCGCTCACCGCGCGAGCGCCGCCCGAGCCGTTTTCAGGTCCGGTTTCGCTGGTCAGCGAGACGGCAAGGGGTGTTCCGTGCCGGTCGGTGATCGGGGATGTTTGCTGCCCGGACGTACTCGGTCGGTCGGCGAAGGTCCGGTGCGAGCCCCGCTTTGAGGTCCTGACGTGGGAGCCGTCGACCGCTGCATCCTCGGCGAAGCAGAAGCCACCGGCGTGTGAGGCCCCCACCTCGCTGCGGTCTTCGGACTGCGGCGGTCACCGCACAGTGCTACGCCGACGCCGTCCACGGACGCCTCGGCAGTACGAATCCTGCTGGCACTGCCGCCAAACCGACGCCCTCGTGAGTGCACGGACGCCTCGGTGCATTTGATGGGGTGTCCCGCAGAAGCCGCCTCGCCAAACCCACCAGCACGGCGACTGCGAACCGGGCGGCTGCCAGACCTCGCCCCACCAACCGAAAATCGAAGCCCTCCCCGCCCAGCACGGAACCAGCACGGGAGAGGTCACCGGGAATGACGAGGGGTGCCCACAGGTCAGCACCGAACCAGCACCGGCATCACCGACGAGCCCCTCACGGACGGAGCGACACCCCCTGACCTGCCTCTTTGTCAGGTCAGTGCACTCATGGTAAGCGGCGCCTCGAAAATTTGTGCAGCAATCTCATGAAGCCACTTCGACCCTGCATGTTTACCCCTATTACGCCTCACGAACCAGCACCAACCAGCACGAGCTCGTCACTACCACCCATCACGCTATCGCCTGTCGCCCTTCGATCCACCACTGAGCTCGAGCGCGTCTTCCAGACCGCTCCTGCGGGGCAATTGGGCGAGTCCGCCGCTGCCCAGCCGAATGCGGTCCTCGCTGATCATGACGCGGGCGGACAGCACATCGCGTATCTGGCGACTCAGGCTCCACTTGCTCGCCGAGGGCTCCCGGTAGCCGTCCACGCCGATGACCTGGAAGGAGTCCAGCACGCTCTCGTTCGCCCGGGCGGCGGCCGTCAGGCGCAGCGCGTTCGACCGGCGCACCATGGCGTCGCTGGCGGCGCCCCCCAGGGCGTCGTACTCGGCGGCGATGGAGCGGATCTGCTCCGCGAGTTCGTCGAGGGCGTCCGACGCCCGCCCGAGCCGCATCGTGCGGGCCGTCAGCATGTCCGGCGCGAGCCGGCCCTGCTGCCGTCGGAAGGCATCCTGCGCGACGGCGAACGCGGACTCGGCGATGCCCAGCCAGCACGCCGCCCAGCCGAGGTTCGACAGCGGCATGATGACCCGGGCCGAGGCCTCACCGAACGTCTCCTCCAGGAGGGCGTCGCGGTCCGCCCGGGCCCGTACCCGCCCGCCGCCGCTGGCCGTCCCGCGCATGCCGAGCGCCTGCCACTCGCGCCACTGCGACACGGTCATGTCGTCGCAGTGGACCAGTACCAGGGCGGCGTCGGAGGCGGGGTCGTCGGCCGACCGCCGGGCCACGACCAGGCCGGCGTCGGCCTGCCGGAGGTAGGAGGAGACCGAGACGTTCTTGTCGATGGTGAGGGCACCGCTGCCGTCCGCCTCCTCTCGGCAGTAGGCCCGGCTCTCGCGGGGGCCGGCGGCGCCGACCTCCGACATCAGACTGGCCACGAGGGGCTGTTCCTCCCACGCGGAGTCGAGGAACTTCCGCACGGCGGGGCTGGTCCTCGGTTGGCGCGCGACCGCCTGGATCTGGCCCTGGTGCATCGCCCAGATCATGCCCGTGGAGGCGCAGGCGCGGCCCAGCGCGTTGGCGACTGCGACGATCTGCGGCGCGGCCCACAGGCCCTCGCCCGGTACCGGTTCGGGGGCGAGGAGCCGGTAGCGCTTCAGCGCGGCGACGGCCTCGGCGGGGAAGCGGCCCTCGGTGTCCACCTCCCCGGCGTGCACGCGGGCCGTCTCCACGGCGGCGGCGACCCGTTCGCGCAGGCTCAGGTCCTCCGAGGCGTCCTTCAGCTCTTCGGTCATGGCGTCTTCTCTTCGGTCATGGCGTCTTCGACGTCTTTCGTCTGCCGGTGTCGGCGGCGGGCATGGGCTGGGCGCCGGGGAGAGGCCGAGCCGGGTGGCCAGGTGCCCCGGTGGGCGGTCAGGTGCTTCGGTGGGCGGTCAGCCGCCGAAATCCATGAGGCGTTCACGCAGTCGGGGCCCGGATTCCGCCAGGTGGCCGGGGTCCAGCATGCGCAGGTGCGGCGCGCTCGTCCCGATGGTGTCCGCCTCGCCCTTGAACAGGCCCTCCCAGCGCCGCTCGGAGCCGGCGGCCCGGTCCGAGGCGAGGAAGTGGGTGAGTCCGCAGTTGAGCCGCGGGTGGGTGTCCGACGGGCCGTCGCCGATGCCGGGCAGCCGGCTGTGGTCCACCTCGGCCGCGTCGAACATCACCACGTGCTCGATCTCGTAGCCGCGGTCCTGGAGTTCTGCGGCCAGGTTCGGCGCCAGTGCCGCGCCGATGGACCAGCCGACGAGCACGATCGGGCCGAGCACGTCGACGTCCTCCACGGCGGACACGAACTCGTCCAGCAAGGCCGCCGGGTCGGCAGAGCGGCCGTCGCTCTCCAGGGTGGGTGACAGGACGCCGTGCACCGGCATGTGCTTCGGCAGGTAGGGCAGCAACTGCACAAAGCTCCACGCCGTGCCGCTGAGCGGCGGCAGGCAGATAACCGTGGGCTCACCGCCTGCGGTGCGCAGCGGTACGGCAGGTTCCCGCACGAAGTCGGGGTGGCCGAGCCGCTCGGCGAAGGTGCGTGGCGTCGGGTGCCGGAAGACCTCGTTGGTCTCCAGGGTGACGCCGAACATGTCCTGGAACCTCAGCACCATCTGGACCGCGAGCAACGAATGCCCGCCCATTTCGAAGAAGTTGGAGTCACGCCCGATGTCCTCGCGGTTCAGCAGGTCGCGGAAGACTCCGCGGGTCAGCTGCTCGTGCGGGGAGCCGCCGTCCAGGTCGGCCGCCGGTGCCGGTTCGGTGCTCACGCCGAGGCGCCGACGGTCGAGCTTCCCGCTCGCCGACATCGGCAGGCCGGCCAGCCTGGTGAAGAGGGACGGGATCATGTAGTCGGGCAGGGTCTCGGCAAGCCGTTCGCGCAGCCCGGCCGCCTCCGGCACCGCCTCGCCCTCCGGGATGAGCCCGGCGATCAGCCGGTCCCCGGTGACCGGGTCCACGCCGACGACCGCGTCGGCGACGCCGGGGCACTCGCGCAGCCGCCGCTCGATCTCCTCCAGTTCGACGCGGAAGCCGCGCACCTTGACCTGGGTGTCGAGGCGGCCCAGGAAGCGCAGCCGACCCTCGGCGTCCCAGCGTCCGGCGTCGCCGGTGCGGTAGCGGCGGTAGCCGTCGGCCGCGATCCGGTCGAGCGGGAAGCGGCTCATGGTCAGCTCCGCCTGGCCGACGTATCCCTGCGCCACCTGGGGGCCGGCGAGCCAGATCTCACCGGGCACGTTGACCGGGCAGGGCTGGTACGACGCATCCAGCACATAGGCGCGGTTGAGGCCGAACGGGGCGCCGACGCAGGAGGACGCCTCGACGCCGGCGGTCCCGTGCCGCGCGCCACCGTCGGACGTCTGGACGGTGCAGTAGACCGTGGCCTCGGTCGGGCCGTAGAAGTTCCAGTACGTCAGCCCTCGCTCGTCCAGGTAGGCGGCGAACTCGCCGGGCAGCGGCTCGCCGCCGAGCATCAGCCTGATCCCGTCCGGGACATGGACTCCAGCGTCGCGCAGGGACTTCCACACCGTGGGGGTGCCGCCGACGTAGGAAACCGGTGGTGTCGCGGCCAGCGCGCGCCCGACCGCCGCCGGACTGGTCGCGCCCTCTTCGAGAAGATGGACCGAGGCGCCGGCCAGCAGGGGGACCAGGTACTCCAGCAGCGAGATGTCGAACGAGGTGGTGGTCAGGCTGAGGGAGACGTCCTGCGGAGTCATGCCGAGCAGATCGACCGCTCCCGCGCAGAAGGCGGAGAGTGCCGTGCGGGAGACGGACACACCCTTCGGCGTACCCGTGGACCCCGAGGTGTACATGATGTACGCGGTCGTCCCGGAGTCCGGCTCCGGGCGGGCGACCCGTGTGCGATCCGTTCGATCGCGCAGGTCGGCGGGGCCGACCACACGCACGTCGGTCGGCGCGCCGGCGCCGTCGTCCGCCACCAGCAGGACGGCGTGGGCGTTGTCGAGCATGAACGCGACGCGCTGCGCCGGGTGGGTCGCGTCGACCGGGAGGAAGACGGCGCCGAGCTTCCACACGCCGAGCACGGTGGCCAGGAAGTCGAGGCCGCGCGGCAGGCGGATCGCCACCACGTCACCGCGTCCGACGCCTTCGGCGGCCAGCGCGTCCGCCATCAGGTCGGCGGTCTCGTCGAGTCGGCGGAAGGTCAGGGAGTCGTCCCCGGAGCGGGCGGCGATCCGGTCGGGCCAGGTCTCCACCGCATCCCGGAACCGGGTGAGCACGTCCGGCACATGGCGGGCCGCCGCCTCGACGGTGCCCAGGCCGGAGAACTCCAGCACCCGCCGCTTCTCGTCTTCGGAGGCGAGGTCGAGGTCCGCCACCCGGGTCGACGAGTTCCCGGCCGCTTGGAGCAGCACCTGCCCGAGGTGCGATACCAGGGCGCGCACGGTGCTCTCGTCGAAGCGTGCCGTGTCGTACTGGAGTCGCAGGCGCAGCCGCCCGGCCTCGGGGACGAAGGTGGTCGTCAGGTCGTAGCGCGCGCCGCTCAGCTCGACCCAGATGTGTTCGGTCGGCTCCAGGCCGGCCAGTTCGAACGGCAGGTCGGGCAGGTTCGCGACGGACAGCGAGACCTGGAAGATCGGCGAGACGTTGTCGTGCCGCTCCACCGACAGGCCTTGCAGGACTTGGTCGAAGGGGAGTTCCTGGTGCTGCATCGCCTGCAGGCTGGAACGGCGGGTGGACTTCAGCAGGTCCAGGAAGGATGCCTGGTCGTCGACCCGGACGCGGACCGAGATGAGGTTCAGGAAGAGTCCCACGGTGGGCTCGAACTGCGGTCTGGTCCGCCCGGCGACCGGCGTGCCCAGCACCACGTCCCGCTGGTCGGAGTACCGGGTGAGCACCACGGACAGCGCCGCCGCCAGCACCATGTACAGCGTGCAGCGCGCCGAGGACGCGAGCCCGCGGGCGGCGTCGTACACCTCGTCCGGCAGCATCGTGTTGAGGACGGCGCCGGTCATGTCGCGGCGCTCCGGTCGCGGCCGGTCCCAGGGCAGCCCGATCTGCGCCGGGGCGCCGTCCAGGTAGCCGCGCCAGAAATCGACCTCCTCGCGGATCCGGTCCTCGTCGAAGTGCTTCCGCTGCCAGGCCGCGAACTCGGGGTACTGGACCGTCACCTCCCGCGGTTCCTGGTCGGTCGCGCCGACCCCGCGGTTGTAGAACAGGGCGATCTCCTCGATGACGTTGGTCAGGGACCAGCCGTCCAGGGTGATGTGGTGCCCGATCACGACCAGCACGTGCAGCGTCGGACTCCAGCGCAGCAGGTACGTGCGCATCGGGCACTCGGCGCTCAGGTCGAACGGCCGGGCGGCGGCCTCCCGTACGAAGTCCTCGACGACCGGCCGCAGGGCCTCCGTGGACAGGTCGTCCTGCGCGGGCATCTCCACCACGCCGAGCCGCTGTTCGGCCCGGGGCTCCACCCATTGCATGGGCTCCCGGCCGCCGGTGGCGGGGGTGGTCCGGGTACGCAGGGCGTCGTGCCGGTCAACGACCGTCTGGACGGCGTATGCCAGCGTCTCCACCGCGAGCGCGCCGCGGAGGAGTCTCACATCCGTGTTGAGGTAGGCGACGTTGCCCGGCGCTACCTGCTCGACGAACCAGATGCGCTGCTGGCCGAAGGACAGCGGCGTCTCGATGCGGGACATACCAGAAGCTCCAGGATCAGGGGCGAGGGGCGCTGCGGGGGTGGGTGACGGCATCGGCGGGACGGTGCCGGACGAGGTCGAGTCGGATGGCGTCGAGCACCTCCGCCGTCCGGTCGTGGGGGAAGAAGTGGCCGCTGTCGAAGACTCGGGTCGTCACCGACTCGGCGATCTCGGCCCAGGGGGTGAGCGACTCGGGCGGGGCCACCGGGTCGGTGCGGCCCGCGTACACGGCGGTGGGGGTGGTGAGGCGGGAGCCGTCCCACCGGTAACCGCGCAGTGACGACAGGTCGTGGCGCAGCATGGCCACGGCCAGTTTCCGCATCTCGCGGTCCTCCAGCACCTCCGCCGGTGTGCCGCCGACGGTGCGCAGGAATTCCACCGCCTCCGCCTCCGTTCCGTCCGCAACGGTGGTCGGCCGGGGCAGGTGGGGCGGGTTGGTGCCGCAGACGACAAGCAGGGCGGGGACCGCCTCGGGGGCGTTCCGCTCCAGACGCAGGACGGCCTGGGCGGCGATGACGCCGCCCAGGCTGTGACCCACCAGCACATACGGCCGGCCCAGTGCGACCAGGGACTCGGCCAGTGCGCGGGCCCGGTCCCGGACGGTCCGGCCCGCGGGGGTCTCGTTCGGCATCGCGGTCCGGGTGCCCCACACCGTGAATCCCCGGTGGTGCGCCTCCGCCGTCCAGCCGCGGAAGGCGTGGGCGGTTCCGCCCGCGTGCGGCGCGGCCACGAGGGGCAGCCCGTCCGGTGGCGGCGCCGGCGCCTGGCGGCCGGTGCTGAGGGGGAAGACGACGGAACTCATGCGGGATGCACCTCTTCGGCGATCGGGGCACCGTCCTGCCGGGCCAGTTCACGCAGCATCGACCGGTCGACCTTGCCGCTGCGGGTCATCGGGAACCGGTCCAGGACGGTGAACCGGCTCGGGACCATCGCGGCGGGCAGCCGGGTCAGCGTGTGGCGGCGCAGCTCGGCCCGGCCGGGCGGGGCGCCGGGTTCGACGAGCAGACAGGCGACCAGCCGGTCCCCGCCCTCCGTCGCCAGCTTGACCACCGCGCTCGCCCGTACCTTCGGATGCTGGTCCAGCACGTGCTCCACCTCCCCCGGCTCGATCCGCACCCCGTGGATCTTGATCTGCTGGTCCATCCGCCCGCGGTAGTCGAGGACCGCCCGGCCGTCGGCGGCCGACTCCGAGGGGGACCACCGGACGAGGTCACCGGTGCGGTACATCCGCACACCCGCCGCGGTCGCCGAGAGGGCGGGGACGAACCGTTCGCGGGTCAGTTCCGGGGCGCCTGCGTACCCGGAGGCGAGGCAGACGCCGGCCAGATGGAGTTCGCCCACCGCCCCGAAGGGCGCCAACTCGCCGGTGGGGGCGAGCACGTAGGCACCTACGTTGTCGATCGGCGCGCCGATCGGCACCGCGGGCCCCGGCTCGGGCACCCTGCAGTCCCACGCGGTGACGTCCACCGCGGCCTCTGTCGGCCCGTACAGGTTGTGCACGGTGACACCGAGCACCGACGCCGCCCGGTTCGCCAGCGCGGGCGGCAGCACCTCGCCGCTGCACACCACCCGGCGCAGGCGGGTGCACTCCGCGGCCAGGGGTTCGCGCAGGAACTGCTCCAGTACGCAGGGCACGAAGTGGGCGACCGTGACCTCCTCCCGGACGAACGTCTCGGCCATCTCCTCGGGATCGAGGTGCGCGAGGGGTGGCGCCACCGCGAGGCGGGCTCCGGCGAGCAGCGGCCAGAAGAACTCCCACACCGAGACGTCGAAGTCGAACGGCGTCTTCTGCAGGACGACGTCCGTGGCGTCGAGGCGGAAGCGGTCCTGCATCCACACCAGGCGGTTGACGATGGCCGCGTGCGGCACGACCACGCCCTTGGGGCGGCCGGTCGAGCCGGAGGTGAACAGCACATAGGCCGGGTCGTCCGGACCGGCCGCCGTACTGTCCTCCGCGGGGCCGTCAGGGTGCTCCTCGCGGGCGGGAGCCGGACCCGGCAGCCGCTCTCCGGCAAGGCTCAGCAGGGTGACGTCCGGTGCCGCCCGCCGTACCTTTCCGGCGGCGGCGACCGCGCATACGACGGTCCTCGCCCCGGCGGTGCCGAGCATGGTGGCGATCCGGGCGGGCGGGAGTTCGGGGCCGACCGGCAGATAGGCACCGCCGGCCAGCAGGACGCCGAGGAGTACTCCGGGCAGTTCCAGGCAGCGCGCCGTGCTCACCCCGATCACGTCGCCGCGTACGACGCCTACGGCCCGCAACCGCTCCTCGAGCGTCCGCGCCTGGATGAGGAGTCCGGCGTAGGTGAGCGATTCGCCGCCCGCGGTGACCGCGACACGCTCGGGGTGCCGTTCGGCGGTCCGCACGATGAGTTCGTGCAGGGCTGCGGCGGGGCGGGCCACGCTCGCCCCGCCCAGGGCGAGAAGCATCCGGCCCTCCTCCTCCCCCGCGACCACCAGGTGGTCGAGGCCGGACTCGGGCCTGGTGCGCAGCCGCTCCAGCACGGTTCGGATCCGTTCGGGACCCCACAGGGTGAAGCTGTCACCGCACTCGTGCTGCACCTCCTGCCGGCCGGCCGCGCCGGTGGGCGGCAGGACGAGACGGCAGGGCGGATGGGCGCCCGCACCGCCCCGGCAGCTTTCGCAGTGCACATCAAGTCGGAGCGGGCCGGCCCCGCTCACGGCGGTGATCAGCTCGGCGAGCCGGGCAACGGCCCGTGGCCCACCGTCCGCCAGGGCCAGTCCCGTCCCGTCGGCGGAGGCGCCCGACGCGATCCGGACGGTCACCTCCCCGGTGTGGCAGACCCGCGCCGCGACCAGCGCGGCGCCCAGGGCCGCCGAGGGTGCCGCGACGTGGTCGGGCACCTCCACCTCGAACCGCTGCTCCCTCACCAGGTCACGCACCGCGCAGCCCCTTCTCGATGTGCGCCGCCAGCTCGTCGACCGTCTGGGCGCGGTAGATGTCGACCGAGGTGATACGGACCCCGGGGAACCGCTTGCGCAGCGCGTTGCGCATCTCGGTGAGTTGCAGGGAGTCGCCGCCCGCGTCGAAGAACGACTCGTCGTGGCGGAAGTCGTCGTTGCCCAGGAGTTGCCGCCAGACCTCGGTGACCTGGCCGACCACGTCGTTCTCCGGTGCCTCGTGCAGGGCTTCGGGTGCCTCCGGTGCGTCCGGTGGCGGTTCCCCGGTCAGGAAACACTCGGTCGTCACCGCCTGGGCGGCCAGCGCGGCGGTGTCCACCTTGCCGTTGCGGTTCAGCGGCAGGGAGGGAACCAGGCACCACAGTCCGGGCAGCGCGTACGAGGGGAAACTGCTCGCCAGGGACGGGATGAGCCGGCGTAGAGCGGACCGCTCCGGGCCCACGACCGAGGCGAGGACGGCTCGGTCGGTGTGGTCGTCACCGACGGCGCTGACGTCCGCATCGACGACACCGGGCCAGGACCTGAGGTGCGACTCGATGGCGGCGAGTTCGACGCGGTGCCCGCGGACCTTGATCTGGCGGTCCCGGCGGCCCCGGAACAGCAACCGTCCGGTGTCGTCCCAGCAGACGACGTCCCCGGTCGCGTAGGCGCGTTCACCCGGGAGCCAGGGCACCGTGAGAAAGGCCTTCGCGGTGCGTTCGGCGTCTTGGGCGTAGCCGTGGGCGAGGCCGAGGCCTGTGGCGTACAGCTCGCCGTCGACGCCGGGCGGGACCGGCCGGCCCGCCGCATCGGCCACGAGGACCCCGGTGCCCGCGACCGGGCGGCCGATCGGCACGGTGTCGCCGATCCCGGCCGCCGAGGTCGCATGGTGGACGGTGGTGAAGGTGGTGTTCTCCGTGGGGCCGTACCCGTTGGTGACCCACAGGCCGGGGCAGGCCTCCAGAACGGCGCGCAGATGGTCCGGCGAGACGACGTCCCCGCCGGTCAGCACCTGCCGGAGTACGCCCAGGGAGGCGGGCTCGAACCGGGCTACCAGACGGAACAGGCCCGCGGTCAGCCAGGCGTGGGTGACGCGCTCCTCGCGCAGGAAGGGGACGATCTGCTGGGGCGAGACGGGGCCCGGCGGGAGCACGGCGATCCGGTCGCCGTTGAGGAGCGGGTGGAACAGCTCCAGGGTCGAGGCGTCGAACGCCAGCGGGGCCAGCCGCAGCATCGTGCGCGGCAGCCCGGTGTCCTCCTCGTCCACCGGGCGCAGCAGCTGCGGATCCGCCGCCAGCCGGATCACCGCGCGGTCGGGCACCTCAACGCCCTTGGGGACGCCCGTGGTGCCGGAGGTGAAGGAGACGTAGGCCGTGCTGTCGGCATCTCGCGGGTGCGGTGGGGCGACAGCGGCGCTCTCCCCCGCCGACGTCACGTCCGCTGCCTCGTCCGGCGTCCAGGGATCCACCCGTTGCAGTCGTCCCGGCCAGTCGCCGTGGTGGTCGGCCGGGGCGACGACCACGGTGGCACCCGTGGCCCGGAGCACCTCGTCGCGCCAGGCGTCGGCCGTGTCGCGCGGCACGGGGACATACGCGGCCCCGGTCCGCAGGATCGCCAGGACGGCGACGGCCTCCGCCGCCGAGCGGTCGACCTGGACGATCACCCGGTCGCCGGCGCCGACGCCCGCGTGGCGCAGGACGAGAGCGTAGCGCGCGGCCGCCAGTTCCAGTCCTCGGTAGTTCAGCTCGCGGCCGGTGGCCGGTTCGGTGACGGCCACGGCGTCGGGACACCGGGCGGCCACGGCGGCGAAGCGGTCCCAGAGACCGGCGGGGCCCTCCGGTCCGGCGGGGGCGGGGCGGGCCAGCGTCGTGAAGCGGTCCCGCTCGGCGGCCGAGAGACCGGTGAGCCTTCCGATGGGCTCGGCCGGTATTCGGGCGAAGTCGAGCAGGGTGGCGCACAGCGCCCCGGCCAGCGCGACGGCGGTCTGCGGACCGACGAGACCGGCCGAGTACTCCAGGGCGAGGACCGGCTCGTCGCCCCAGTGCCGCAGGTAGAGGATCGTGTCGAACACCGCGCCGCGGGCGTGGCCCTCGACCACCTCGGCCGGTGTCCCGGCGAGGTCGAGAACGGCCGGGACCAGCTCGTCGTGCGCGGCGAACCCGAACGGGGTCAGGGGGTTGGAGCCGTGAACGGGGCGCGCGCCGAGGTGGCGGACGATGTCCTGGTAGGGGGCCTCGGAGTCCCGTACCGCGGCGGCGTGTTCGGTGGCCGTGCCGCGGAGATAGTCGTCCACCGCGCGGTCCGGGTCGAGCCGGAGCCGGACCGGTGCGACCCTGGTCAGCAGACCGACCGCGCCGAACTGGTCCGCGCGGAAGCGGCCGCTCGCGGGCATCCCGAGGACGAGGTCCTCGACACCCGCCCGACGGCCCAGCACCAGGGCCCACGCCGCGAGCAGGACGACCGGGCGGCGCACTCCGGCACGGCGTGCCACGGTGTCGACGGCGTCCCGCACGTCCGGGGGAAGGACGACGGGCAGACGGCTTCCATGCGGGTCGAACGGCTCGTTCCGCTCCCCCGCCGTCCCGGGCAGCCGGAGGTGTGCCGGGGCGCCCGCCAGGCGCTCCGCCACCCGCTGGAGGTCCTCGGCCAGGCGTCCCGAGCCGACCCGGTCGCGGTAGCGCACCAATGAGGAGTCCGGTGCCGGGGCGACCGGCTCGGTGAAGTGGCCGCCGCCGTAGAACTCGGCGAACTCGCGCAGGATGACGCCGATGCTCCAGCCGTCCACGATCGTGTGGTGGAACACCAGGGTGAGCACGTCGCCGGCGTCGGGGGACCGGCCGACGAAGGCGCACCAGGGCGGCTGCTGGAACGGCCGCAGGAACCTTTCGGAGACGGGGGCGACCAGCGTCTCCATCCGCTCGGCGGGACGACCGCCGTCGCAGGGCAGCTCCAGCTCGCGCAGCGGCACC
Source organism: Streptomyces sp. NPDC003697 (assembly GCF_053587115.1). Lineage (NCBI taxonomy): Bacteria > Bacillati > Actinomycetota > Actinomycetes > Kitasatosporales > Streptomycetaceae > Streptomyces > Streptomyces sp. NPDC003697. Next base: position 23,132 of record NZ_JBSFNN010000066.1, on the reverse strand, counting down.
CGCCAGTGCGGCAGGACCCGCCGCGCGAAGGCGTCGTCGGCGGCGACGAACCGGGTGCGCAGGGACTCGTGGCGGGCCGCGAGCGCCTGGAGCACCGCGTCGACCCGCGCCCCGTCCAGTTCCGGGGCGGCAACGGAGAACACCAGCCGGTAGACCGCGTCGCGGCCCGCCAGATGGGCCGTCAGCATCTCCTCCTGGCCGGGCAACAGCGGCCGGTCGCCGGACGGCGGCGCGGGCGCGGGCCGGTCGGCCACCGGCCGCGCGCCGGCAAGGACGTCCCCGAGCGGGGTGTCGCCCAGCAGTCGAGGCAGGTCCAAGGCCCGCCCGAGCCGGCGCTCGCCGAGCGCGACCAGGTGATAGGCCTGCAACGAGGACCCGCCGAGCCGGCCGAACGTGGCGTCGGCCCAGCCGTCGACCGGACGCGCCGCGTGGGGCAATACCTCGCCGAGCAGCGGCGCCCAGTCCTCGATCGTCGGCTCCGGGTGCGGTGCGGCGGTGCTCACTGGACGTTCTCCCCCTCACTGGTGGACACCGGTGCGTCGTCGGCGGCCTCCTGCCGCTTGGTCGCCGCCTCGATCGCCCGGTCGGACAGATAGACCCGGATCGGGATGATGGTGAGCAGGGTCAGCACGACGGACGCGGCGAAGAGCACCCGCGCGTCGACCGCGAGCGCGATGGTCCCGCCGAGCGCCGCACCGACCGGCGTCATCCCGTAGGTCAGCATCCGCGAGGCGCCGCTGACCCGGCCAAGATCGCTCCGGCGGACAGTGAGCTGACGTACCGTCATTGACTCGACCGACCACATCCCGCCGAACGCGCTGCCGACCGCCATGACGACGACCAGCAGGACGCCCTCGGCGAAGATCGGCCCGGCGAACACGAGGGCCCATCCCACGCGGGTGAGGACGAGGGTCGTGCCGCGGCCCGTCCACCGCTCCACGTGGTGGGTGAGCAGGGCCCCGGCCGCCGCGCCCACCCCGGTGGCCCCGATGAGGAACCCGTACTGCGAGGCGGACAGACCGAGCGGGCCCGGATCCAGCGCGTACACCACGAGGATCGTGTAGAAGACGCTGCTGGCGATCGTCGTCAGACCCCCCACGGCGACCAGCGTCGCCAGCACCGGCTGGGAGAAGACCAGCCGTTTCCCCTCCCAGAATCCGGTGGAAACCTCCTTCTCCGCGCGCACCTGCGCCGCCGCGCGCGGCAGCTGGGCGACGACCAGCGCGGCCGCCAGGCACGCCAGGCCGGACAACAGGCCGGGCAGGCGCGCGTCGGCGTCGACCAGGACGCCCGCCAGCGCGGGCCCGAGGAACTGGTAGAACAGACGCGTCGACACGGCCAGCAGGCCGTTGGCCCGGGTGCGGCGCGCGTCGTCGACCGCGTTCGCGGTGACCACCTCGGCGGCGGTGTCCACCACGGTCTGGAAGCAGGAGACCACGAACACCAGGGCGGGGACGGTGACCGCCAGCGCGACGTCCTTCCAGATCAGCGCCGCCAGGCAGAGCATCGCGACACAGCGGCCCACGTTGGCCAGGGTGACGGCCCGGACCGGGTTGATCCGGTCCACCAGGACGCCGGCCGGCACGGCCGCGATCAGCCACGGCAGGCTCGCCGCGACCGTGACCGCGGCCACCGCGACCGACGAGTGTGCCCGCGCCGCGACCGTCATCGTCGCCGCCACCGCGAAGACGCCGTTGGCGGTGTCCGACACGGCCGTGGCGGTCAGGAACCTCGTGAACGCGCCGCTCATCGGGCGGCGGCGGTGCCGGAGCCCGCCATCTCGTCCCGCACGCGGGCGAGCCGTCCGAGGCTGCCGAGCACCTGGCGCTGCGTCAGGCCGAAGTCGACGAGGGCGCCGATCTCGTCCACCCCGGCCTCGCTCAGCAGCTCGCACCGCCGCCGCACCGACACCGGGTCGCCGAGCAGGGCCCGCTCGCCGCGGAACTTCTGGTAGGCGCGCCGGAGGATGGCGTCGACGTCCCTCGGGCTGGCCCCGGACAGATCGATCCGCTCCTCCGGCAGGGCCGCGGTCAGGGTGCCGACCAGCTGGGTGTGGCTCCGCAGATAGCGCAGGAAGGGGTCGTGGCAGACCTCCTCCACCATGTCCTCGGACTCGCCCACGTAGCAGTGGACCATCAGCGTCACACGGCCGGTACCGGGGTCGTGGCCGGCCTCCTCGCGCGCCTTGCGGTAGATCCGGATCTTGTCGGCGAGTTCCTCGATCCGCAGCTCCAGCAAGGCGGTGAGGAGGTTGCCGCCCAGCGCGCCGGCCCGGCGGAAGCTCTCGTCGTTCGAGGTCGCCGTCAGCCAGGTGGGCAGCTCCGGCTGGACCGGCCGCGGGTAGAGCGACACGTCGACCCGGCCGCCCGCGCCGTCCAGGGCGTCCCGTGCGACACCCTCGGACCAGAGCGAGCGGACCCGGCGCACATCCTCCTCGAAGCTGTCGCGGCGGGCCGCGTACCGGTCCGGGGCGAGGACGAAGTCGCTGGGGTGGAAGCCCGGTGCGAACGACACCCCGACCCGGCCGCCGGAGAGCTGGTCGACGATCCGCCAGTCCTCGACGAGCCGCACCGGGTTGTGGAGGGCCGGGATGACGCTGCCTGCCCGGATGTGGATCCGCTCGGTGGCGGTCGCGAGCGCCGCGCCCAGCACCGCCGGGTTGGGGTACTGCGCCCCGAACTCGTGGAAGTGCCGCTCCGGCGTCCAGATCGCCTCGTAGCCGAGCCGGTCCGCCTCGCGTGCCGAGTCCAGGATCAGGTCGTAGTCGGCGCCGACGTCACCGGACGCGGAGGAGAAGAAGTAGACGCTCGTGGACAGCGCGCCGGTCGTGGCGACCCGACCGGCCGGGGGACCCGCCGGGGACGGCGAGAGCACGTGTGTGACGGCCGTGACCGGGGCCACGAGGGCCTGCCCGCTCGGCTGCCCGACAGGGGGCGCGGCAGGTTCCGGCCGGCCGAGCTGGGACCGCACGGTCCGGGCCAGTCCGCCGAAGGTGGACTCGTCGAAGAACGAGTCCAGGCTGAACTCCAGTCCCAGCGACTCGCGGATGCGGGCACTCAGCCGCAGCGCCGCGAGCGAGTGTCCGCCCTGGTCGAAGAAGTCGTCCTCGGGTGCCACCGCGTCCACACCGAGAACCTCGCACCACAGGGCGCTCAGCACCGCGTCGGTGTCCGCCGTCACCATGCTCACCGCTGCCTCCTCTTCGTTCACGTTCGTCCGTTCATCGGTCCGCGCCGGCTGCGGAACCGGGTCCGCCGCTCGGAGCGCGACCGGCTCGCTCGGTGAGTCCGGCAGCCGCGATGGCGGCGCGGCCGGGACCTGGGCCGGGGCCGCCTGCGGTTCGATCCAGCACCGCTCCCGGGTGAAGGGATACGTCGGGAGCGGGACCCGCCGGACGTCCTCGGTGTCGTTCCGCCACAGCTCGCCGACTCCCAGGCGCCACAGCACCCCGGCGGCCTCCAGACCGGAGGCGAGGGACCCGCCCCGCCGGGGCCGGTCGAACCCGCCGAGCAGCGGCCGCGCATCCCGCAGGATGTCGCTCACCAGGCCCTGGAGGGTGGAGCCGGAGCCCGTCTCGAACCAGACAGCGGGCGACAGTTCGTCCGCCACCGTACGGACCGCGTCGGCGAAGCGCACCGGCAGCCTGATCTGGGAGGCCCAGAACCGTGGGTCGACGGCCTCGGTATCGCCGAGCCTGCGCCCGGTCGCTCCCGAGAACACCGGCGGACCCGGCACACGCAGGCTCAGTCCCGCCATCACCTCGGCGAACGCCTCGGCGGCCGTGTCCATGCCCGGCGAGTGGAACGCATGCGAGGTGTGCAGCGGTACGACGGTCAGGCCGGCCGCTCGGCAGCGCCCGGTGAAGGCCGCCACGCTGGGGGAGGCACCGGAGACCACCGCCGAGTGCGGCCCGTTGTCGGCGGCGACAACCAGATCGTCCGGCAGGAGTTCCGCCACTCGCTCGGCCGGGGCGACGACCGCCGCCATGGCGCCCGGCGGTGCGGCGTGCATGAGCCGCGCCCGCTCGGTCACCGCCCGGATGCCGTCCTCGAGGGTGAGGACCCCGGCGACACAGGCCGCGGTCAGCTCGCCCAGGCTGTGTCCGAGCAGCGCCCGGGGCTCGATCCCCCGCGCGGTCAGACCGCGCGCCAGGGCGACCTGGTCGAGGAAGAGACAGGGCTGCGCGAGGAGTGTGCTGGTGGCACTGTCCGTCGCCCGTGCCGCGGCGGGGTCCGCCGGGGTGAGGAGTGCGTCGGCCACCGCAGCGCGCAGCTCCGGGTCGAGGGCCGCCAGGCCCTCGTCGACGCAGGACCGGTAGACCGGGTCGGTATCGTAGCGGGCGCGCCCCATTCCGGGCCGCTGCGTCCCTTGTCCGGGGAACATCAGCACGACTCCCGAACCGGAGGGGACGCGGACCCGGGCTCGCTCGGCCCGGCGCAGCAGGGCGGGTGCCCGAGCGGTGTCGGGGGCGACGACCGCCGTACGCCACGGGAGTCGGGCCCGGCCGGTCCGAAGGACGTGCGCCACGTCGGCCAGGGAGACCCCCGGGTTCTCCTCCAGGTGATCGGCGAGTTGCCCGACCGCTCGCTCCAGCGCGGTCTCGTCTGCGGCGGAGACGGTCAGGAGCTGGGCGGACTCGGCCTCGCGCCGACGGGCGGGCGGGGCGGGCGGTTCCTCCACGATCACATGGGCGTTGGTGCCGCCGATGCCGAAGGAGCTGACGCCCGCGCGTCTGGGTGCCGTGCCCGGCGGCCACGTCAGGGCCGTGGCGGGAAAGCGCAGCGCGGTACCTTCCGCGTCGAGCCGGTCGGCGGCCCGGGTGAAGTGCGCGATGGGCGGGATCGTCCCGTGGCGCAGCGCGAGCACGGTCCTGATCAGGCCCACCACGCCGGCCGCGGTGTCGAGATGGCCGAGGTTCGACTTCGCGGCGGTCACGTACAGCGGCTCCCGCTCGGCGTCCCGCGTCCCCGTCAGGAAGACGTCGCGCAGGGCCGAGATCTCCACCGGGTCGCCGAGCCGGGTGGCAGTGCCGTGCGCCTCCACCAGGCCGATGGACTCCGCCGGCACGCCCGCGGCGTCGAGTGCGGCGCGGATGACCCCGGCCTGGGCGGTCGGGCCGGGCGCCGTGTAACCGACCTTCCGCGCGCCGTCGTTGTTGACGGCGGAGCCGAGGATCACCGCGTGGACGGTGTCCCCGTCGGCGAGCGCGTCCTCCAGCCGCCTCAGGACGACGACGCCCGCGCCGTCGCCGGGGACAGTGCCCTGGGCGTGCTGGTCGAACGGACGGCACAGCCCGTCGGGCGAGTAGATGCCGCCGGGCTCGTGGACGTAGCCGTGCCGGGACGGCGGGGCGACCGAGCAGCCGCCAGCGAGAGCGAGGTCGCTCTCGCCCGACAGGAGGCTCTGGACCGCCATGTGCGTGGCGACCAGAGAGGTGGAGCACGCGGTCTGGACGGTGAGGCTCGGCCCGTGGAGGTTGAGCTTGTAGGAGATGCGGGTGGCGGCGAAGTCCTTGTCGGTGCCGATGACCGTCTGCAGGGGGCCCGCGCTGTGCAGCACGCCCGGGTTCGCGAGCACCGCGTCCAGCAGGTACGCGTTGCCGCCGACGCCGGCGAAGACGCCGATGCGGTTCTCGTCCGTCCCCGCCGGCGCGTACCCGGCGTCCTCCAGCGCGCGCCAGGCGCACTCCAGCAGGATGCGGTGCTGCGGGTCGATCAGGGACGCCTCGAGTGGCGAGTAGCCGAACAGTTTCCGGTCGAATCCCGGGACATCGTCGAGGGCGGCCCGTACGGGGACGTAACCGGGGGTGTCGCGCGTGCCGCGGGGCACGCCCGCGGCACGCAGCTCCTCCTCGCCGAAGCGGGTGGCGGCCTGCCCGCCGGAGGCCACCGTCCGCCAGAAGGCGCCCAGGTCCTCGCCGGTGCCGGGCAGCCGCGCCGCCATACCCACGACGGCGATCCGCCCGTCGCCGGAACGCCGGGGGCGGGAGCCCCGGTCCGCCGGTGCCGTGGCGGGCCGGCCCGCCACCGTCGCGTCGGCGTCGCCGTACGCGGTGTGCAGGAACCGGGCGCAGGAGCGGACGGTGGGGTTGCGGAACAACTCGGTGACGCTCACCTCCAGTCCGGCCTCGCGCAGCGTCTCGTGGACCTTCAGCAGGGCGAAACTGTGCCCGCCGACATCGAAGAAGTTGTCGTCGACGCCGAAGTCGGTCCGGTCGAGCACCGACTGCCAGGCGGCGAGCACGGTTCGGGTCAGGTCCGCCGGTTCCCGCCCCCGCGGAGCAGCGGCGCCCTCCGTCTCGGGCCGGGCTTCGGACTCGGGCGGTACGCCGGCGCCGGACCCGCCGCCCGCCGGCTGCTTCCCCGTCAGCAGGCCGAGCAACCGAGCCTGGTCCGCCTTCCCGTTCCGCGTCAGCGGGATGGCGTCGACCGCCACGAACCGGCTGGGCCGGAGATAGGCCGGCAGTACCGAGCGCAGATGATCACGCAGCTCGCGCTCCGGAAGCGGACCGTCCACGGCGACGAAGGCGACCAGGGCGTCCTCGTGGGCGAGGACGTGGCACGCCGTCAGACGGCGACCGGACAGCCCCAGCACGGCGCGCTCCACCTCAGCGGGCTCCACGCGGTAGCCGCGCACCTTCACCTGGTCGTCGACGCGGCCCAGGTACTCCAGTCCGCCGCCGGTGCGCCAACGGGCGAGGTCGCCGGTGCGGTACATCACTCCGCCCTCGCGGAACGGGTCCGGAAGGAACCGGTCGGCGCTCTGGACGGGGTCGTTGACATAGCCACGGGCGACGTGCCCGCCGCCTATGTACAGCTCGCCCGGCACATCGAGCCCGGCAGGATCGCCGTGCGCGTCGAGGACGTAGCACCGGGCGTGCGGGAGCGGGACGCCGACCGCGTTCGCGGGCACCGACCCGAGGGCACGGACCGGGACGGGATGCGCGGTGACGTGGACGGTCCCCTCGGTGATCCCGTACATGTTCACGACGGTGGCGTCGAGACCACTGTCGCCGAGCAGCAGGGGCAGCCGGTCCCAGTCGAGCGCCTCGCCGCCGAGCACGATGTACCGCGGCCCCGAGCCGCCCTGCCGGGACGACGCGGCCAGCGCCGGGGCCAGGGTGTAGAGGGAGCCGGGGGTCTGGCTGAGGACCGTCACGCGCTGCTCGCCGATCAGGGCGGCGAGCACGGCCGGGTCGCGGACCTGGTCGGCGCTCGCGATGACGCAGGTGCCGCCGGTCGTCAGCGGGCCCCAGATCTCCCAGACGGAGAAGTCGAAGGCGAAGGAGTGGGTGCAGAGCCACACGTCCGTCGCGTCCGCCGCCAGCCCGGCAGGCCGGTCGGCGAAGAGTTGGGCGAGGCAGGAGTGGGGCACCTCGACGCCCTTGGGCCGCCCGGTCGAGCCGGAGGTGAAGATGATGTAGGCGGTCTGTCCGGGGGCGCTCTCGGCGAGCGGCGGGGCATCGGCGGCCGTTGTTCCTTCTTCCTCGACCGAGGTGGCCGACTCCGGTGTGCCGACGGTGAGGAAGGCGGTGCTGGGCAGCCACTCCTCGACGACCGGCCGGGTGTCCCGGTCGACCACGACCAGGCCGATGTCCGCCCGCTCCACGATCGACCGGACGCGCTCGCCGGGACCGGCGGGGTCCAGCGGCACGAACGTCGCCCCCGCCTTCCAGACGGCCAGCATGGCAACCACGGTCCACACGCTGCGCTGCCCGCAGACGCCCACGTGGGTGCCCGGACCGACCTCGGCGGCGCGCAGCCGCCGGCACAACCGGTCGGCGTGGGCATCGAGTTCGACGTAGCTGAGCGTGGTTGTGCCGTCGGTGACCGCCGGGTGGTCGGGACGGGACGCGCGGGCACGTCCGAAGCGGGCGAGCACGGTCTCGGTCTCGGGTGCGGCCGGAGCCGGGTTCAGCGCGTGGACGAGGTGGTCGGCCTCGTCGGCGTCCACGATCCGCAGTGGCTCCTCGGGGTCCCGCGTGGCGTGCCGGACGGCGGACATGAGGTGGCGTACGAGGGTCTCGGCCGTGCTGCCGAGCAGGATGTCGGCGTCGTACTCCAGCCTCAGGGAGGGCTGTTCGCCGGAGAGGTCGATGGTCAGGGCGAGGTCCCACTTGGCCCGGTCGCTGTCCACCTCGACGGCCGTAGGCGTGACGCCGGTGAACCGGGGCAGCGCGGCGTCGAAGGTCTGCACTGCCAGGGAGCACTGCATGAGCGGTGAGCGGCCGACGGCGCCGTGCAGGCCGAGTTCGCGGACCAGCACGTCGACGGGCACGTTCTGCCGTGCCATGGCCGGCATCACGGCGGCTCGCGTCCTGCCGAACAGATCCAGGGCGCTCGGCCGGCCCGACACGTCAAGGCGCATCGGGACCATGTTGACCGTGCAGCCGACGAGCTCCTGTTCCTCCTCGGACTCCCGGTTGGCGACCGGGCTGCTGATCACCACGTCGTCCTGGCGGGCGTACCGGCCGAGGACGGCCGCGTAGATCCCGGCGAAGGCCATGAAGAGGGTGGCGCCCGCCCGCCGCGCGGTGTCGCGCAGCCGGGCGATCAGTTCCTCGTCGAGGGGGACCAGCACGTTCCCGCCGGCACCGCTGGGCACCGCCGGGCGCGGCAGGTCGGTGGGCAGGGCCAGCGGAGTGGTCTCAGCGAGGTATCCGCGCCAGAAGTCCAGGTCGTCGGCGACGCCGTCGTGCTCCGCCCACCGGGTCCGCTCGTCCCGCGCGCAGGCGAGCGGGCTCGGTGCCGCGCCGTCGAAGGCGTCGGGGCAGTGCTCCAGGCGTGCGGCGTAGGCGGTCTCCAGGTCGCGGAAGATCACCCCGAGCGACCAGCCGTCGCACACGATGTGGTGGGCCACGAGGGCGAAGCCGTACTCCGCCGGGCCGATCCGGGTCAGTCCCCAGCGGACCAGCGGCCCGCTCGCCAGGTCGAAGGGTGTCGCTCTCAGCTTCCGTACCAGGTCGCGCACCGCGTCGTCCGGCCGTCCGGCGGCCGACTCCGCCTCGGTGACCGTCCACGACGGTTCGGCTGAGCGGTCGTGGATCCGCTGCACCACCGCGCCGCCCTCGAAGACGAAGCCGGCTCGCAGCGACTCATGACGGACAGTCACTTCCCGTACAGCCTCGTGCAGCGCCTCGATGTCGAGATCGCCGGCAAGGCGCATGGCCATGATCACCAGGTAGGCGTCGTCCTGTTCCTCCGCCTCGGAAGTGAGATACAGACGTTCCTGGGCAAAGGTCGTCGCTCCTGTACCGGCGAACGCCGCGGTCATGCTTCTGCCCCCGTTGTCCCTCGTCAGACTTTTGACGCCCGCCAGGCGGCACTGCCGGCCGACGGGCGTCAGTTGGAGCAGCCGCCGGGCATGCCGAAGCAACGAACGCTCACATCACCCCGGACAGGACCCCAAACTTCAAGATCGCCACCGCAGTTGAACATCACGGCGTGCACCTGTCAATGATCGATGAATCACCCCCGCGGCCGCATCCGGGCATACCGATGGCAGTGAGACAGACGAGTCCCCACCGCACTCACCGCGTCGGCGACTTGAAAGGGCGGCTGCCGGACCTCACTCCGCCACCACGAAGTGAAGCCTCCACCGGACCCAGCACACACCCAGCACGGGAGAGGTCACCTGAGATGACAAGCGATGCCCACAAGTCAGCACCAAACCGGCACCGGCACCACCGGCGAGCACCTCGACCGTACGGCGAACCCCACCTGACCTGGCACTTTACGGAAACCGCACGGTTATGATGAACAGTGACCCGGGATTTTGTGCAGGAGCCTCATGGTCGCCGAAGACTAACCGCCGGGTCTGACATCACGGGCGGTTACTCCCGTATCGGCCGCCGTCGGCGACCGCCTGTCGCCCCGTTATGTTCGCCTTGTCCGAAGTATCATGCGTCCCCGTAGGCCTCGCCGCCCAGTTCGAACCTTGCGGTGCCGGCGGTGGCGTCCGCCAGCCACCCCCGGAAGGCGTCCACGTCGGCGTCCGGCAGCCCGACCTCGATGGCGACGGCCTCCCCGTAGCGCACGTCCCGCACCTCCCGTCCCGTGGCCCGCAGGTCGTTCTGCAGCTTGCCGGCCCGCTGGTGGTCGACGGTCACGGTGGCGAGGCGGAAGCGGCGCCGGGTGATCGTCCCGAGCGCGTCGAGAGCCTCGCCCACCGCTCCCCCGTACGCCCGGATGAGCCCGCCGGCGCCCAGCTTCACGCCGCCGAAGTAGCGGGTGACCACGGCGACGACGTACCGCATGTCGCGACGCAGCAGCATCTGGAGCATGGGCACGCCGGCCGTACCGCCCGGTTCGCCGTCGTCGCCGGCCTTCTGCACGGCGGCGTCCGCGCCGATGACGTAGGCCCAGCAGTTGTGGTTGGCGTCCGCGTGCTTCTTGCGGACCGCGGCGAGGAAGTCCTGAGCCTCCTGCTCGGTGGCCGCCGGGGCGAGGGCGCACAGGAAACGGGAGCGGTTGACCTCGGTCTCGTGCACGCCCGCGCGGGCGACTGTGCGGTACTCGTCCTGCATCCGGCCAGCCTATGCCCACGTCCGACGCGGTCCGGGGCACACCCCTGCCGCCTGCCGGACGCGCGGACCGGGACCGCCGGAGGCCGGCCGCCGCACGGTCGCCGTCCGGTCGTCGGCCGCCACGGCACGATCGGCGCGGGCGGCGGAACGCGGGTGGGACGGGAGCTCAGCGGCGGGAGCGGCCGAGCACGGGCGGGCCGCGGCCCCGGTGGGGAGACGGGACGGCCGAGCGCGCGGGCGGGAGACGGCCTCGTGGGGAGGGGGCACGGCTGGGGGCAGGAGGTGGGTGCGCGTGAGCGGCCGGCTGCTCGTGGGCGACGGGCCCGCCCGGGTCGGGCGGACCCCGTGTGCCGCGCGGCCACCGGACACCGTGGCGGGCCGCGCTCACCGCGGGCGGTCAGGCCGTGCGCCCCAGGTCCCGGGCCAGGTCGAGGCCGAGCAGCCGGTCCGCGTAGGCGTACGTCTCGAAGCGGGCGCCGTCGTCGAGGTCCGGCCGGTGCTCGACCCACTCCAGCACCCCGAGCACCGCCGGGACGTCCAGATCGTCCTCCCAGGCTTCGCGCAGCCGGCCGCGCACCTCGTCGGGGACGGGCCGCGATGGGCGGCTCGCCCACGCGGCGACCGCGCGGCGCCAGCGCTCCAGGGTGCGGCGGGCGTCCGCCAGCGCCGACTCGTCGAGCCGGACGGGCAGCTCGCGGGGACGGGCGAGCAGGGCCAGGCGCAGCACGGCGGGGTCGTCGGCGGACAAGGGCGCGACCGCCACCGCGGAGTGGACGGGCGCCACGGCGATCCGGACGCCGTCGGGAGCCGCGCCGTCCTCGCCGACCACATGGACGACCTGCGCCTCGCCGAGTGCGGCGCCGAGGTCGCGGCTGTCCTCGAAGGGCCGGGTGCCGAGGACCGTGGCGCCGGCCCGCAGCTCCGCCTGCTCCCGGTCCCCGGTCAGCAGCGCCCACACGGGCGTGCCGCCCAGCTCCAGGGCGCGGACGAGGAGGTCGGCGACGAGGAGCACGCGCAGGCCCGAGGCATCGAAACCCGACGCGTGCGCCTCGACACGGGTCAGGCCACGGCGGGCGGGGGCGGCGGCGACGGGCTCGCCGGTTCGGGCGTCGGTGATGCGCAGCACGGGCCGAGCGTAGGCGGGAGCCGGGCCGTGCGCAGGCAGGTGGCGCGCGTTCCGCGGAAGGTGGCGGAATTCCACCGGCCACGGAGCCCGCGGCGCCCCGCGTCCGGCCGGTCGGCGGGGTCCGGGGTCCAGGGGGCCGAGGGCGGGGGTCCCGGGAGTCCAAGGGCCGGGAGTCCGGTCGACGCGACCAGGGCACCCGGAGGCCGGTCCGGAAGGCCGGTCGCCGGGTCGAGCGGACGGACGCCGCCGAGCACGTCCGTGAGAAGCGCGGGGATCGTCCACCAGGAGCCGCGAAGACCCTTCACGACGCACGCGGGGGCCGTCCGGGAGGATGGGTCCCGGCCGGACGACCGCCACCTGCGGACGCGTGACCGCGGACGGGGGAAGAGCCCGACGCCGGGCACTCGTCCGGCAGGGGAATCGCCGGCCGGCGGCCGCTGTTGCCCTGTCGTCCGCCTTCCGCCGGATCCCAAGACCCAGTTCCCGAGTCCCCAGGAGACCCACCGTGTACGGAGACGCAGCGACGATCCGCAAGATCCTGACCGAACTCGGCGACACCTGGGCCGTCGTGGGCCTGTCGTCGAACCGGAACCGTGCCGCGTACGGCGTCGCGGAGGTGCTGCAGCGCTTCGGCAAGCGGGTCGTGCCGGTGCACCCCAAGGCCGAGAGCGTGCACGGCGAACAGGGGTACGCCGACCTCGCGGCCATCCCCTTCGACGTGGACGTCGTCGACGTGTTCGTCAACAGCGAGCTGGCCGGCCCGGTCGCCGACGCGGCGGTCGCCAAGGGCGCCAAGGCCGTCTGGTTCCAGCTCGGCGTCCTGGACGAGGCCGCCTATGAGCGCACCCGCACGGCCGGGCTCGACATGGTGATGGACCGCTGCCCGGCGATCGAAATCCCCCGCCTGGCCCGGTAGTCCCGACGGCCCCGCCTTCGCTGCCGAGGCCTGTGTGAGCCTGTGTGAGCCGCGTCGGTCCCGCACACCCTCCCCGGTTGACGCAACGCCGTCATAGCGCACGCGTGACGCACGCCCCCCGCAACGCCGCCCCGTGGTCGTGATCGGAGCCGGTCCCGCGGGGCTCACCGCGGGCGCGCTCGGTGTCACACGGGCGGCGCTGCCGAAGCACGCCCGGATCGCCCGGCACGACTACGGCATCGGCCCGCCGGCGCCGCCCACCGAGGCGCCGCCCTCGGCCGACTGCGCGGTCCTCGGCGTGCATCCGCACGGGTTCGCCGGCGCGTATCAGCCTCGCGCTTTCCGCCGTCAGTTCACCTCCGGACCGAACCGGCGCTTGTAGGCCGACGGTGTGATGCCGGTCTCGCGGCGCATCAGCGTGCGCAGATTGGCAGCGGTGCCAAGCCCGCTGCGTCGCGCGACTACCTCGAACCGGGACTCACCTCGCTCGATCAACCGGCACGCCAGAGCAAGCCGTTCCCCCGTCAGCCACGCCAGCGGCGTCGTGCCCAGTTGCGCCCGGAAGCGGCGGTGCAGCGTCGCCGGACTGACCGCCGCACGCGCCGCAAGGCCGGACACGGTGAGCGGTGATTCCAGCCGTTCCTGGGCCCAGGCCAGGACAGGTGCCAAGGACTCGTCCGGCAGGTCGGGCATGGGACGCTCCACGAACTGCCGCTGCCCACCGTCCCGGTGCGCCGCGAAGACCAGCCGCCGGCTCACAGAGTTGGCGACCTCGGCGCCGTGGTCGCGGCGGACCACATGCAGCCCGAGATCGAGCGCAGCTGCACTGCCTGCGGCGGTGAGGATGTCACCGTCATCAGCACCTGACCCGACAGGCTTTGGACACGCCTACCGGGCACACGAACTATCGAGCAGGGTTCCCGCGTCCGACGACGCACCCGCGCAACGTCCACTTGATCCACTGGCTTAGGGTTCCTGCGTGACGACCACACTCTGTCTTCGGGAGATCACCCCGGCCAACTTCGACGCAGCGATCGGTCTGCGGGTTCGCCCGGATCAGGAGCACTTGGTCGCGCCGGTCGTGAAATCTCTGGCCGAGGCGTATGTCCATCCCGGCATAGCTTGGCCCCGCCTCATCCTTGACGGTGACCGTCCCGTCGGTTTCCTCATGGCCTTCTTCGACATCGACTGGAGGGGCGACGGCACAGGCACCGACCTCCGTTCCGGTCTTTGGCGGCTCAACATCGCCGATGGCGAGCAGGGTCGAGGTTACGGTCGCTTCGCGGTCGAGTCCGTTGCTGCTGAAATCCGCCGTCGCGGCGGCACGCGCCTGACCACCACTTGGCATCCGGGCACGGGCGGTCCCGAAGGTTTCTACCTCGGGCTCGGATTCCGTCTGACGGGTGAGACCAGCGGAGGTCAAACAGTCGGCGAGCTGAACCTGCGCTAGGACTCGACCCATCCGACAGGCCCCAGTCTTCGGGCTTTCGGGTCCGGGGCGGCGAGAGCGCGTGCCGGGCGTCGCGACGGGGCAACGCTGCCTGTCGCGGCACCAGGTGCCGGCCGGGTCAGATCCCGAGGCCCTCCACGACCTCGGCCCCGGGCAGCTCCCCGAACGCCTTGCCCGGCACCAGCAGTTTGCCGCGCCGGCGGCCGCTGCCGACCAGGACGTACGGCAGGTCGACGACGGCCGAGTCGACGAGGATCGGCCAGTGCGCGGGGAGCCCGATCGGCGTGATGCCGCCGTACTCCATGCCGGTCTCGCCGACGGCCACGTCCATAGGCGCGAACGACGCCTTGCGGGCGTCGAGGCGGCGCCGCACCACGCCGTTGACGTCGACGCGCGTGGTGGAGAGCGCCACGCAGGCGGCGAGACGGGTGTCACCGCCGCGTCGGCCGGCGACGACCACGCAGTTCGCGGACTGTTCGAGCAGGTCCCGGCCGTAGTGCTCGACGAAGACGGCGGTGTCGGCCCACTGCGGGTCGGTCTCCACGTAGACGATCTGCTCGGCGGGGACACTGCCGCGCCAGTGGCGTACGGCGTCGGCGACCGGGCGGGTCAGCTCGTCGAGGCAGTCGGGGGCGGGGGCGGCCTGGTCGAAGTTCCCGATCGGTGCGTGCATGACCGCACGGTAACAGCCGGCCGGCACACGCCGACCGGGCGTTTCGCTGCACGAGCGGACGGGCACCGTCCCGTTCTCACCCCGTCTCGCTGCACGAGTGGACCCGGACCGGACCGTTCCCGCTCGTCTCGTTCCAAGCCCGGACGCGGGTCGGGGCCTTACCCCGTCTCGGCGACGGGCGCACGGGCGGCCGGTCCGCTCTCCGCCGGCCGGGGTCAGTGCACGGGCGGGACGGACACGGCCATCACCATCTCCATCGGGACGTCGCCGTCATTGCCGTAGACATGCGGGGTGTCGGCCTCGAAGGAGGCGCTCGCGCCCTCGGGGACGCGGTACTCGGTTCCGTCCACCGTGAGGGTCAGTTCCCCCGCCGTGACATGGACGAGTTCCACGGTGCCCTGGGGATGCGGGTCGGAGGGGCTGCGCTCGCCGGGCATCAGACGCCACTCCCACATCTCCAGCGGGCCAGGGGCCTCGACGCCCGCGAGCAGCCGGTTGAAGCTGCCCGCGTCGGTGTGCCACAGGCGGACGGCCTGGTCGGCCGGGACGATGCGGACCGTAGGCCCCTGTTCGTAGTCGAGCAGGGTCGTGATGCTGACGCCGAGCGCGTCACCGATCTTGACGACGGTGCCGAGGCTGGGGTTGGTGCGGGCCTGCTCGATCTGGATGAGCATGCCGCGGCTGACCGCGGCGCGGGCGGCGAGCGTGTCCAGGGTGAAGCCGCGCTCGGTACGCCAGCGCTTGACGTTCCGCGCCAGGGACTGGGTCAGCAGGTCGAGGTCCGACACATTCCGTCCAATATGGTGGATGACAGAGTTCACTTCACTGAACTACGGTGGGGTGCACCCGATCGTTCACCGAACTGTACTGCGAGGCCTGTCGTGACAGCATTCTTCGCCCTGGCCACCAGTCTCCTGTGGGGTCTGGCCGACTTCGGCGGCGGACTGCTGACGCGGCGCCATCCGGCCCTCACGGTGGTCGTCGTCTCCCAGACGATCGCGGCGGCCGTCCTCGGCGCGATCGTGGTGGCGACCGGCGGCTGGAGCGAGGCCGGTCCCCGGCTGTGGTTCGCGTTCGCCGCCGGCGCGGTCGGGCCGATGGCGATGCTCTCCTTCTACAAGGCGCTCGCCCTCGGCCCGATGGGGGTGGTGTCGCCGCTGGCCACGCTGAGCGTCGCGGTCCCCGTCTCCGTCGGGCTCGTGCTCGGCGAGCGGCCCGGGTGGCTGCAGGTCGCGGGCATCGCCGTCGCCGTCGGCGGTGTCGTGCTCGCGGGCGGTCCGCAGCTCAAGGGCGCCGCGGTGCAACGGCGGGCGATCGCACTGACACTCGTCGCCGCGCTCGGGTTCGGCGCCGTCTTCGCGCTGATCGCGGAGGCTTCCACCAGCGTGGGGGGCCTGTTCCTGGCGCTCTTCGTGCAGCGCGTCACGAACGTCGCCGTGGGCGGCACGGCCCTGTACGTCTCCACACGGCGCGGCGGCGCCGCGCTGCCGGAGACCGGCTTCCCCTGGCGCGCCCTGCCGGCGCTGGCCTTCGTCGGGCTCGCCGACGTGGGGGCCAACGGCACGTACGCGGTGGCGGCGCAGCACGGGCCGGTCACGGTGGCGGCCGTGCTCGCCTCCCTCTACCCGGTGGTGACAGCGCTGGCCGCCCGGGGCTTCCTCCGCGAGCGGCTCCGCGCGATCCAGGCGGCGGGCGCGGGCCTGGCCCTGGTGGGGACCCTGCTGCTGGCGACGGGGTGACCGCCCGGTACGCGCCAGGCCCGGACCTCGAGCACTCGTCCCACCTCGGCGAACGCCGACCCAGTCGAACTCGGCGCGAACGCCGGCCTAGTCGAGTTCGGCGAGACGAGCGCCCTGGCCCTGCGCCGGGCCGATGAGCCGGGCCGCGCTCTCGTCGTCCAGCACGGCCAGCCGGGCCACGGTCTCCTCGTCCAGGCCCGACAGGGCGAGCAGCTGTTCAGGGGTGACGCCCTCGGGGATCGGCACCGGCGCCGGTGTCCGCAGCGGCGGCTGCCAGCCCTCGGCCGCGGTCCACCGCCGCACGACCCGGGCGGGCGCGCCCGCCACGACCGCGTGGTCGGGGACCTCGCCACGGACCACCGCGCCGGCCGCCACCACGACGTTCCGCCCGATCCGCGCCCCCGGCAGGATCACGGCGCCGGTGCCGATCCAGCATCCGGGGCCGATCTCCACCGGTTCCATCCGTGGCCACTGCCTGCCGATGGGCTCGTGCGGATCGTCGTACGAGTGGTTGGTGGAGGTGACGTAGACGTACGGACCGAAGTAGCAGTCGCTGCCGATGGTGACCGCGGTATCCGCGATGACGTGGCTGCCGCGGCCGAGGACGACGCCGTCGCCGACGCGCAGGATCGGGTCCGGGCCGAGGTCGAGGTCCGGCATCAGCCCGGCGGTGAGGGTGACCTGCTCGCCGATGACGCAGTGCGCGCCCAGGTGGATCCAGGGCTCGCCGAAGACCGTGCCGAGCGGGAAGGCGAGCCTGGTACCTGTTCCCATCGCGCCGAAGCGGAAGCGGCCGGGGCGTTCGGCGGTGACGGAACCCGTGCGCTGCACGAAGGCCCAGCCCGCGTGGACGGCGCGCTGCGCGAGGCGGCGCCGCCATGATGAGAACGTGTTCTTGCGCTTGGGCACCCGCTCACCGTACTCAGCGCGGACGGCGCCCAGAGGGCCGGACGGCTGTGATCTTCGCCCCACCGGATGACGTACCGTTCGGCACACCCACGAAGCTTGAGGACGTTGGAGACGAGCATGACGCACAAGGCGCTGATCACGGGCATCGGCGGCAGGGAACCGCAGGTGGACGGGGAGGCGTTCGTGGCGCCCACGGCCACGGTGATCGGGGACGTGGCGCTGCGTGCGGGCGCGAGCGTCTGGTACGGGGCGGTGCTGCGCGGTGACGTGGAGCGCATCGAGGTGGGCGCGAGCAGCAACGTCCAGGACAACTGCACGCTGCACGCCGACCCCGGTTTCCCCGTCAGCGTCGGTGAGCGCGTCTCCATCGGGCACAACGCCGTCGTGCACGGCGCGACGGTCGAGGACGACTGCCTGGTCGGCATGGGCGCCACGGTGCTGAACGGCGCGGTGATCGGCGCCGGCTCGCTGGTGGCCGCGCAGGCGCTGGTCCCGCAGGGCATGCGGGTGCCGCCGGGTTCGCTCGTCGCGGGGGTGCCCGCCAAGGTGCGGCGCGAGCTGACCGAGGAGGAGCGTCAGGGGATCAGCCTCAACGGCACGATGTACGCGGAGCTGGCGCGGCAGCACCGTGACGTGCACGCGTAGGCATTCCCCGCGGGGCACGCCTCCACTGTCCATGAGGGACCGTGGAGGCACGCGGGTCTCGGAGGGTGTGTCCCGGGGCCGGCTACTCGCCCGCCGGGACCGGCTCCGGCTCCTCGGCCTCGAGCCGGACGGGGCCGGCCTTCCTCGCCCTGCGCTTGAGGACCAGCATCGAGCCGAGTCCGACGACCACGGCGGCGACCAGGCCCAGCCAGGAGAACTTCTTCAGCCAGGACTCGGCGACCACACCGACGTAGTAGATGACCGCGGTGGTGCCGCCCGCCCAGCAGATCCCGCCGAGGACGTTGGCGATGAGGAACTTCCAGTACGGCATCCGCAGCACGCCCGCGAGCGGGCCGGCGAAGATGCGCAGCAGGGCGACGAAGCGGCCGAAGAACACCGCCCACATGCCCCACTTCTCGAAGGACCGCTCGGCGGTCGCCACGTGCCCCTCGCTGAAGTGCCTGGGGAACCTTCTGCCCAGCCAGGCCAGCAGCGGCCGGCCGCCCCTGCGGCCGATGGCGTACCCGATGGAGTCGCCGATGACGGCGCCGGCGGTGGCGCACGCGCCGAGGACGACGGGGTTGATGCCCATGTGCTGGGAGGACATCAGCGCGGCGGAGACCAGGACGATCTCGCCCGGCAGCGGGATGCCCAGGCTCTCCAGACCGATGACCAGGCCCACCACGGCGTAGACGGCGACCGCGGGTACCGTGTCGAGCCATTCCTGCACGTGCACCGCCGGTTCCTCCCCGATCGTGGTCCGTGTTCCCGGGGGCGCCCGCTACGGCGGCCCCCGGGAAGCCTACCTGCTCGGCCGGCTGCGAGACCTTCCCGCCGAGCGCGCGGCTGCGCTCCCGGTGGAACAGACGCGCGGACGCCGGCGTACGTTGCCTGCCGCGCCCTTCTCACTTCTCCCGTTCACCGGATGACGGCATGGCGGGCGCGCCCGGGCCGAGGGGGCGGCCGGGCACGTCCCAGGTGATGTGTGGGCCGGGGACGGCGTGGTCGCCGAGCCGGCCGCCGGCCACCAGCCCGGTCGACAGCAGGGCGAGGGACGTGAGGCCGACGCCCACGGCCACCGCCGTCCGCCGCCCGCGCGGCGGCTCGTCGCGGTCGGCCGGCCCGGTGCGGCCGCCGGCGTCGCGCCGGGGACGGGTCGGCCCGCCGGTTCCCGGCGTCGTCCGGCGGACGGCGCGGGCCGGGCGGGTGGCGAGGTAGCGGCGGGCGCCCCAGCCGAGGACCGCTTCGGCGAGCAGGACGTCCAGGCCGCCGTCGAAATGGCCGAGCTGTTCGGTGGCGTGCCCGCAGTGGCGGCAGCGGGCGGCGTGCCGCCGCACGTCGGGCGGCAGGGCGGCGCCCGGGCGCGGGAAGCGTTGGAGGTGCGGGGTGCAGCGGCGGCACTCATCGGCCGGGGCGAGGTCGTGGTGGGCGCGCACACAGCCGGCCCGGAACCGCCGCCGCGCCTGCTCCAGCGACGCCGCCGCCGTGGCGGTGTCCATGGCCAGCAGGGCGGCGGGCACCGACAGGGGGTCGGCCTCGACCTCCGTGTGCCACAACAGGCACTGGAAGGGTCCGGGCAGAGCGCGGAAGGCCCGCTCGGCGACCTGCCGTCGTTCGGGTGTCGTACCGCTCACCGCGCGGAGCGCGCGACCGCCGCCGGGCCTGAGCAGTTCCGGGAGCACGACGCAGGCGACGTCGTCGGCGGCCCACGCGCGGACGGTGTCGCGGGCGGCGACGAGCAGGGCCGGGCGCAGGGCGCCGCCGTCCGGCCCGTCCGCCGCGCGCCGCAGCACCCGGTGGAAGGCCTCGGTGGCGACCATCGCCGCGGAACTCCCGTGGCCGGTGAGGCAGATGCCCGCGTAGTCGTAGGTGGCGCGCCAGTGCCGGGCGAGGAGCCCGGCGACGGAGCGGTGGCCGCCGTCGCCGCCCCGCAGGCGGGCGACGAGGGTGCGGTCGGACTCCCGGGAAGGGGAGTGCGGCGGACAGGGAAGGTGTGGGGGGTGGGGGTACTGCACTGAGCCGTTTCCTTTCCAAGGCGCAGGACGGCAGGCGATACGCGCGTCCACTGGAAAGCAGGTGCCTGACGGGTGCACACCCGTCGGGAAAGCGAACCTGACCATCGCCTCTCTCGCAGGAACGCTCACCTTGGCACAGGCGGCTCATGGGAACAAGCGGCCGGAAAGGCTCGGCGGCCGAAATTGTGCTAATAGAAAGAGCCTTGACAAGCGCGGCCTCCGCCTGCGTCGAAACCGCACGTCACGCTGGTCGCCAACCCCCGTACGGCCAGGCGCCGCAGGCGCGGTCGGTGGCCGACTCCACCTCTTCACGTAGGGATTCACATGGGGGGTTGTAATCGGTCCGCGTCGTGCCATCGCGGGGTCGCCCGCATTTCGCGGCGCCGCTCCCGTCCCCGTGAGCCTGCGCAGGGCGCGTGATCAGTCGCACTCACATCGCCGTCCGCACTTATGGTGCGCGAGGCCCGCACTGCCGGCGGCCGGGTCTCGGCGCACCCGATCCAGGCCGGGCGCCCATCCGGGGCTGGCGCGATCCCGCGAAGGCCTCGCGCCCCTCTCCGCACCCGGCGCGGAACGACTCCTGAGGAACGTTTCAGCTGTTGGGCCGCAGGGTCCACACGACGGTCACCTCGCCGGTCACGGCGCCGTCCTCGCGCTGGATCTCCACGGTCACCGGGAACTCCGGGCGCCTGCCCCGGTCGAGTTCGGCGACGACCTCGGCGGCGGGGCGGCCGAGGGTGGCGGTGGCCTTGACCGGCCCGAGGGCGATCTTCTTGAACGCGATCTGGGCGGTGACCGGCAGCGGCACCGCCCGCGCGAGCTGGTCGCCGAAGGCGGCGAGGACGATCGCGCCACTGGCGGACTCGGCGAGGGTGAACATCGCGCCGGCGTGCGGCCCGCCGACGTGGTTGCGGTACTCGCTCTGGTCCGGCAGGGCCAGGACGGCCCGCTCCGGGGTCGTCTCCAGGTACTCCAGGTTCAGGGTGCGAACCATCGGCACCGTGGCGGCGAGCAGCTCGCCGATCGACATCTGGTCTGCGTTCATGACCGCAGGTTACTCACCAGTAGCTCCACTGGCCAGAGCAGTGGGAACGCGGCCCGTCCGCCCCGGAGCGTTCTCGTCTTTCTGGTACGTCCCTGACAAGGGGCGGTGACCCAATCGTGTCCGTGGCGCCACTAGGGTTACTGGCCATGTGGCCAGGACAGCAGCCGCCCGGGGGCGAGCAGAACCCGCAGCACAACCCGTACCAGCAGCCGGGGTACCAGCAGCCGAACCCGTATCAGCAGCCCGGGTACCAGCAGCCCAACCCCTATGCGCAGCAGCCGCAGTGGCAGGCGCCCACGGTCGCGCAGGGACCGCGTCCGCCGCAGGGCGGGGGCGGCAACCGCACGAAGATCGTCGCGATCGTCGCCGCGGCGGCCGTGGTCGTGACGGCCGGTGTGACCGGGTTCCTGGTCCTCGGCGGGGACGACGACGGGGGGACGACGGCGAAGGGCGAGGAGAGCCCCTCCGCGTCGGCCCCGGACCCGAGCGGCGCGGCCTCCGGCTCGGAGGACAACCCGCGCGGCACGGAGACCGAGAAGCCGACGATCGCCGGCTGGAAGGTCGTCGTGAACCCCAAGTACGGCACCGCCTTCGACGTCCCGGCCGACTGGGCGGTGCAGTCCCCCGGCGTGTTCTCCTTCTTCGAGGACGAGAAGAAGGGCGACGGCTCCCCCTACATAGGCTTCTCCGCGCCCGCCTACCTGAAGGAGGACTACTGCTCCTCCGACGACGACAAGGACGGCTACAAGGAGACCTCGTCGCTGGCGGCCAGCGGCACCAAGGGCGAGGACGGCGCGAAGGACACCGCCGGCATCGCCCGCGGTGACGCCGCCGCGTTCGCCTTCGGCGGCTACACGGACCAGAGCGACGCCGCCAAGAAGTACCTGAAGATCGGCGCGGCCAAGCCGTACACCACGAAGGCCGGGGTCCAGGGCAGCGTGGCGACGTCGTACACGTCGGGCGTGCCGCGGACGCACAAGTGCGACACCGACGGCAAGGCGACGACCTTCGCCTTCAAGAACTCCCAGGGCGACTTCGTCTCGTGGACTTTCTACGGCGCCAAGGGCGTCAAGGAGGAAGTGCCCGACGCGACGATCCAGCAGATCCTGGGCACGGTCCGGCTGCACGGCGACCCGACCGGCTGACGCTCCCGCCGCCCGGACGTCCGGACGGCGGGAAGGGACTGCCGGACGGGCTGTGCGAACGAGCCCCCCCGTACGGGCCGTACGGAACGGTGCCCCGGACGGGCCGTGCGGAGGGCCGTCGGGGCGGGCCGTATTCCGCCGCGCCGCCGCGAACGCGCACGCCGGGGAGGCCGGTTCAGCCGATGCCGAACGCCCCCTCGGGGGGCTCGGGTGAGGGGACGGCGTCCTCGTCCCGGACCGGCTCGGCCCCGCCGATGAAGTCCCGCACCGCGGCGCCGTGTTCGACGCGGGCGGGGAAGGCGTCGGAGGCGGTGAGCCGGGCGAGGCCGGCCGTGTCGACGGGGTCGTGCGAGGCGAGCAGGACGGCGTTGCCGAAGCGGCGGCCGCGCAGCACGGCCGGTTCGGCGATCAGCGCCAGCTCCTCGAACACCGCCGCGAAGGTGGCGAGTTGGGAGCGCAGGAAGGCGAAGGGCGCGCCGTCGGCCAGGTTGGCGAGGTAGACGCCGTCCGCTCGCAGGACGCGCTCCACCTCCCGCGCGTATCCGAGCGACGTCAGGTGCGCCGGAACCCGGGAGCCGCCGAAGACGTCGGCGATGAGCACGTCCGCGGAGTGGTCCGGGGCGGCTTCCAGCCAGGCGCGGGCGTCAGCGGCGTGGAGGGTGACGTCGGCGTCGACCGGCAGCGGAAGGTGGGTGACGACCAGCTCCAGCAGCGCCCGGTCGGCCTCCACGACGTCCTGCCGGGAGCCGGGCCGGGTCGCCGCGACGTACCGCGGCAGGGTCAGCCCACCGCCGCCGAGATGGAGCACGTCCAGCGGGCGGCCCGGCTCGGCGACGGTGTCCAGGACGTCCCCGCCGAGCGCGAGCCACCGCTCCAGGGCGGCGGCATAGGCGTCGTCCGCGCCCGGCGCCCCGTCGACGAGCGCCTGCGTGGCCTCGTCCATC